>DATEKY010000181.1:0-6515 GCA_035277225.1 Xanthobacteraceae bacterium | reverse complement strand
AAGACGCGGCACCGCCCGAGCCCGAGCACTATCGCAACGAGGATTATCGCGCCCCGACGCCCAAGTCCTTGCGCGGTGTGCGGGTGATCGCGACGGCGCAGGCAGAAGCGCTGTGGAGAGCGGGGACCGCGGCCTTCGTCGATGTGATGCCGCATGTTGCGCGCCCGGCCGATCTTCCCGCCGGGACGATCTGGCGCGAGAAGCCGCGGCGCAACATTCCCGGCAGCGTCTGGCTCGCCGACACCGGCTACGGCGAGCTCGCGGCGAGCACGGCGGACTATTTCAAGGCCGGCTTGGAGCGGGTCACCGGCGGCGATCGCGCCAAGATCGTCGTGATCTACTGCCAGCGCGATTGCTGGATGTCGTGGAACGCCGCCAAACGCGCCGCGTCCCTGGGTTATACCGCCGTCGCCTGGTATCCCGACGGCACCGACGGCTGGCAGGAGGCCGGGCTTCCGTTGAGCGACGCCACTCCGGCGCCGCGCTCACGTGAGTGACCGTCACTCCAGCGATTGCGCGATCGTCCGCGCCAGCGCGAACAGGCGTTGCTCGATGAGAACGGGTACCTCGCAGACATAACCGATGGTCTTCTGCCGCTCCTCGAAGATGCGCGTCTCCCATTCGATGCGGCTGCCCAATTCGTCGATCTTGGCCTCGTCGTGTCCGGGTGCGTCCTGGACCGCGCGCAGCTCGAAAACCGTCGCCCGGATCTGGTCGGCAAATTCCTTCTGCTTGCGGGTGAATCGCTCGATGCCGTTCATCACCTCGCCGCGCTCCTGGTTGAGCGTCTTGAACAGGCCGGCGAAAATGAGCTTCGCCTTCTGCTGGCGCTCGGCCGCGCTGCCGGTGACGACCTCTGAAATCCTCTTCTCCGCATCCGGCAGCGGCGTGCGACGCGCGGCGAGCTGCGCCACCAGGTTCCTGATCGCGGGATCGTCTTCCCAGGCCGAGCCGACGTCGTCGATGGGCGGACCGGCCCACACCGCGGCGATGGAAAGTTCCGGCACCTTGATCTGGGCGCACGGCCAGTCGGGATAGCGCGGGTCGGCCGCGAGCGCGGCGGCGGGCTCGGCAACGGCGAGGACGGCGGCGATAACAAGACCACGATATTTCATGCGCCGCCTCCCGGCTCGCCGCGCCGGGCGAGAAATCCGCGCGAGGGATCGTAGGCCAGAATCGCCCCCACCATGAACAGCGCCGTGCAGCCGGCGACCACGGCGAGCGAGATCCAATTGACCTGCAGATAGAGCGCGAAACGGACGAGCTCGACCGCGTGGGTGAAGGGATTGAGCTGGCATATGTAATAAAGCACGAGGCTGCCTTCCTTCACGCGCCACAGCGGATAGAGCGCGGAGGATGCGAAGAACATCGGAAAGATCACGAAGTTCATGGCGCCGGCGAAGTTCTCGAGCTGCTTGCTGACCGACGACATCAGCATGCCGAGCGCGCCCAGCATGAGGCCGGTGAGCACCAGCGCCGGCAGCACCGCGACATATCCCAGCGGCGGCGCTTCGATCTCCCACAGCCAGGCGATGGCGAGAAAGGTATAGACCTGCGGCAGCGACACCGCCATGCCGGCGACGAGCTTGGAGGAGAGCAGATACCAGCGCGGCAGCGGGCTCACCAGCAGCGTGCGCATATTGCCCATCTCGCGGTCGTAGACCATCGACAGCGACGACTGCATGCCGTTGAACAGCTGGATCAGCAGCATCAGGCCGGGTGTGACGTAGACCTCGTAGAGGACATAGGTCTCGTAGGGCGGGATGATCGAGACCCCGAGCACCTGGCGGAAGCCGGTGGCGAAGATGAACAGCCAGACCAGCGGCCGAACCAGCGCGGCGACGAAGCGTTCGCGCTGGTGCAGGAAGCGCAGCCCCTCGCGCCAGACGATGCCCTTGAGGCAGATCGCGTACTGAACCGGCGAGAAGCCGACCGAGCGCGGATAGGTGGCGACCTCGACGGTCATGGGGCCTCGCTTGCGGCCGGCAACGCCGACGCCTGCGTCAGCTTGGTGAACGCGGCGCGGATGTCCTGCGTTCCCGTGTCTGCCGTCACGCGGGTCACGGGGCCGTGCGCCAGCACCCGCCCTTCATGCAGGACGACCACGTCGTCCTCCTGCGCGACCTCGTCGATCAGGTGCGTGGCCCACAACACCGAGACGCGCTCCGCGACCACCAGCCGGCGCACCTGGCCGAGGATATCGGCCCGCGACTTGATGTCGAGGCCGACCGTCGGCTCGTCGAGCACGAGCAGGCGCGGCCGGTGCAGCAGCGCGCGAGCGATCTCGACGCGCCGCATCTGTCCGCCGGAGAGGTTGCGCACCTTGTCGTCGGCGCGGTCGGAGAGCGCGATGCGGGCGAGGACGTCGCTGGCGCGCTTGCGTCCGTCGCGCTTGCCGATGCCGTGCAGCGCCGCATGGTAGGTCAGGTTCTGGATCACCGACAGGTCGAGATCGAGGGTGCGGGGCTGGAACACCACGCCGATCAGGCGCAGGGCCTCGCTCGACGCGCGCTCGACGTCATGCCCGAAGATGCGGATGTGACCGCGCTGCACGCCGTAGAGGCGCGTCATCAGCGAGAACAGCGTGCTCTTGCCGGCGCCATTGAGGCCGAGCAACACCGCGAAGGTCGAGGGCGCGATCGAAAAGCTCACGTCGTCGAGCGCCTGGCGGGCGCCGTAGAAGTGGCTCACGCCTTCGATTGCAACGGCGAGCGGCTCGCTGGTGTTCATTCCATGCATCATGAACGCCGCCGGTTAAGCAAACAACCTTCACTGCTGGGAGATCGCAACACCCCACGGCAGCTCGCCGACCTGGATCGACTTGATCACCTTGAGGCTTGCAACGTCGATGACCGAGACGTCGTTCGACACGCCGTTGGTGGTCAGAAGATATTTCTCGTCCGGGGTGAAGGCCATCTGCCAGACGCGCTGGCCGACAAGAAGATACTTCTGCACCTCGTGGGTTTCGCCGTTGAGCACGGCGACGCGGTTGGCGGGTCCGAGCGCCACGAACGCCGTCTTGCCGTCCTTGGTGAGCCTGATCCCGACCGGCTGGATCGCCTCCTTGCGCAATCCGGGGATATCGAAGGTGATCTTCTTCGTCACCGTGTGCTTGACGGGGTCGATGATGCTGACGGTGCCGCCGACTTCGGACGAGACCCAGACTTCCGAGCCGTCGCGCTTGAACTCGGCGAAACGAGGCCGCGAATCAACCAGCACATTGGCGACGATCTGGCGCGTGGCGGTGTCGATGAAATGCGCCATGTTGGTCGTCTCGGAGGTGTTGACCAGGATCTTGCCGTCCGGGCTGATGCCCATGCCTTCCGGCTCGACACCGACCTGCACCTCGCCGAGCGGGACGCGTTTCTCGAGGTCGATGACTGTGACCGTGTTGGCGTCCTCGTTGGCCACGTACAGAATCCTGCCGGTCGGATCCTGCGTGAACAGCTCGGGATCGGGCCCGGAGGGCAGGTTCGCCACGATCTCGTGCGTGGTGGTGTCGATCATTTGAATCGTATCGTCGTCGCCGACCGCCACCAGGAGGAACTTTCCATCCTTGGTCAGCGAGATGCCGCGCGGGCGCTGGCCCACCTTGATCGTCTTCACCACCTGGAACTTGTCGGTATCGATGACGCTGACGGTGTTGCTCTTCTCGTTCGAGACATAGGCTGTGAACGCGCCCGCCGAGCCGCCGAGCAGCACGCAGAGCATGCTGCCGAAGAGCCCGGCGCGCAGCATTCTCGCCGATCCGGTGATCGCTATTTCAGCTTGCATTTGGTTTCCGGCCGATCGAAGCCGAGCGTGTCCAGCTCGGAGAATTGATGTTGGAACCCCTCCTGCGGGGAGACCGAGACGATCATTCGCCCGTCGGTCAGCAGAATGGGTTGGCGCAGTTGCAGGTTCCAATCCCGCAGGGTCAGGCGCTGACCCTTGAACGCGGCCAGCGTGAAGTCGGGACTCTTGAGGAAGTCGAACATCGCCTTGGCGTCCGTGGAGCGCGTGCGCGACGCGCTCTCGCCGATCATACGCGCGGCCGACCACGCTTGCATGTCACGCGCCGTCATCGGCCGCGAAAACCGCTTGCCGAAACGCTCCTGCAGCTGCACCGCTCCCCACTGGTCGTGGGAGGCGTCCCAACTGGTCGGCATGAGCCCGGCGGAGCCGGCGACTGGCCTCGGATCCCAGGTGCGGTAGGGCAGGTAGGGGGCGAAGACGTCGCTCTCGTCCGCGGCGACGAGCACGTCGTAGGCCGGCGCGCCCTGCGTGAACACCGGCAGCTGGCGTTGAATCTGGACGACGCCGCTGTCGGTCCTGCGTGCGCCGCCGGTGTCCTCGAACATCTTCTCCTGCACGATGCGCGCGCCGAACCGCTTGGCCGCCCGCCGCAACGCATCGGCGTAGAGCTTGTCCTCGGGGTGCGACCCCACGACCAGGAACCAGCGGCGCCATTGCTTCCAGACCAGATACTGCGCGAGCGCGTCGGCCAGCATCGAGCGCGTCGGCGCGGTATGAACGACGTTGGCGCGACAGTCCTCCTCGCGCAATCGATCGTCGAGCGCGCCCACGTTGAAGAAAACGATATCGCGTGAACGCCCCGCGTCGGCGGCCTTGAGCAGCGCGTCCGCCGGCAGGTCCGCCAGCACCAGCGACACACCACGGTCGGCGAGGGCGAGCGCGGCGGCAGCGGCATCGTCGTTATCACCGAGCCGCACCTCCTCCAGCGAGAAGCGCTGGTTGAGGAACTTGCCGGTCGTGTTGTTGTCGTCGAGGGCAAGCTGCGCGCCGGCAACGCCGTTGTTATCGGCTGGGATATCGATGAGCGAGAGCCGGGTCTTCGGCTCCATGCGGCGCAGATATCCGAGCTTGATCTCGGCAGGATCGGCCGAGGCTGCGGTCCACGCGAATAATAGAGCCCCGGCCAACAGGACGCGGATCAAGGGAACGCTCCGCTCAAAGGGGTGTTTGCCAGATGAAACGGCGGTTCTTTGTTTAAATCATGATAGATTCTACTTATGTTATCCGACCCTAGCGGTCGCAGGATGCGGCGGATCGCCTGCCCGGGGACCATGAGGAGCCTTTCGCGCGTGAGCCTGGAACCGGTGCCAGGGCATCGGGCTTGAAGGTAGTATAATACTTGTCCCTGGCGGAGCGCCACAATGACCTTGCTGCTGGCGAGCGTGACCGGACCGGATGAAGCCGCGGTCGCGCTCGCGCATGGCGCCGACATCATCGACTTGAAGGATGCGTCACGCGGCGCGCTGGGTGCGCTCGATCCGGATGTGCTGCGCGCGACTGTCGCCGCCGTCAGCGGGCGGCGCCCGGTGAGCGCAGTCACCGGCGACCTCCCGATGGAGCCGGACGTGATCGCAGCGGCGGTGACACGCACCGCCGAGACCAAGGTCGACTACGTCAAGGTTGGCTTGTTTCCAGGCCCGCGGCGGCAGGACTGCATCCGTGCGCTGGCGCCGCTGGCGCAAACGACCAAGATCGTCGGCGTGATGTTTGCTGATCGCAGCGCGGACAACGACCTCATCAAGCTCATGGCCGAAGCGGGCTTTGCCGGCGCCATGCTCGATACCGCCGACAAACGCGCGGGCCGCCTCATCGACTGTATGGACGTCGCCGCCTTGCGCGTCTTCGTCGGCGCGTGCCGGGAGCACGGACTGATGGCGGGCCTCGCCGGCTCGCTCGAGGCACCCGATGTGCCACGCCTGCTCCTGCTCGAGCCGGACTATCTTGGTTTCCGCGGCGCGCTCTGCGTCGGGCGCGACCGGACCGCGCGCATCGATCCCGCAGCGATCGCGATCATTCGCGAGCTCATCCCGCTCGACGCCCGCAGCGCGGCCGACGAGGGCACCGCGACGAGGGTCGATTACCGGCTGCTGGCGGCGCGGGGATATTCGCTCGAAGACAGCGGCGACGGCGCAACCGACCACATCTTCGTGCGCGATTTCGTGCTGCCCGCCCGCATCGGCGCCTATGCCCGCGAGCGCGAGAAACCGCAGAGCGTGCGCTTCAATGTCGACGCCAAGGTGCGCAGGATCGGCCACGGCGTGGAAGACATGCGCGACGTGTTCTCCTATGACGTCATCACCGACGGCATCAGGATCATCGTCGCGCAGGAACACATCGCCTTTCTCGAGACGCTGGCCGAGCGCGTCGCCGCCTCGGTGCTCGGCCATCCGCGCGTCGTCAGCGTGACCGTCCGGGTCGAGAAGCTCGACGTCGGGCCGGGCGCCGTCGGCGTGGAGATCGTGCGCGACCGGCCGGCCGACGTGGCGCGGGTGCATCACCTTTATCCTGCCGCGACCCGGCAGCCGAAAGCCGCCGAGTGAATGCGCGGCGCCGTTGTTCCGACGGTCGTCAAGGTCGGCGGAAGCTACGCCTTCTCGAGCGCGCTGAAGAGCTGGATCGACGCGGTCGCCGCCTGCGCGGGATGCGTGGTGGTGGTGCCGGGCGGCGGTCCGTTCGCCGAGACCGTGCGCGCCGCTCAGCCGAAGATGGGCTTCGACGAC
>DATEKY010000180.1:0-3577 GCA_035277225.1 Xanthobacteraceae bacterium | reverse complement strand
GGAACGAGGCGCCGAGCAACATTGCGGTCGGCAGCAGGCGGTCGAAGTTCGGCCCGACCATCATGCGCGCGATGTGCGGGATCATCAGCCCGATCCAGCCGATCACGCCCGAGATCGCCACCACGCTCGCGGTCATCAGGGTGGCGGCGGCGATCACGATGATGCGCAACCGCGGCACGTCGACGCCGAGCGCGCGCGCCTCGTCATCGCCGAGCGAGAGCACGCCGATGCGCCAGCGCAGCAGGATCAGCGGGACGAGGCCGAGCAGCACCAGCGGCGCCACGATCGCGAGGTCGCCGAGCTTCACGCCGGCAAGGCTGCCGAGCAGCCAGAACGTGATCGCGGGAAGCTGGTCGTAGGGATCGGCCAGAATCTTGACGAGCGAGATGCAGGCGCCGGCGAGCGCGCCGACCACCACGCCCGAGAGCACCAGCACCAAAGTGCGGTCATGGCCGTGCAGCGCGGCGGCGATCAGATAGACCAGCGCGACGGTGCCGAGGCCGACAAGGAACGCGAGCCCCTGAATGCCGGCCACGGGCAGCGAGAGCAGGATGCCGAGCACCGCGCCGAAACCCGCGCCGCTCGACACGCCGAGAATGTCGGGCGAGACCAGCGGATTGCGGAACAGCGTCTGGTAGGCGGTGCCTGCGCCGGCGAGCGCCGCGCCGACCAGCGCCGCGGCCGCGACGCGCGGCAGGCGCACGCGCATGAACACGATCTCGCCCGGGCTCATCGCGCCGTCGGCAAAGCCGAACATGCGCGCAAGCGAATTCGCAATGTCGGCGCCGCGCAGCGGGAACGGCCCGATCGCGAGCGCGAGAAACAGCGCCGCCGCAAGCACGCCCAGCAGCACCACGAACAGCAGCCGGCGCATCAGCGGCCCCGGCCGCCCGGCTGCGCACCGGCGAGGATGCGGTCGAGCTGCGCGTCGGTCACCTCGGCCTGATAGAACAGCCTGATGAAGTCGCGCGCGACGGCGCGAATGTCCTCGGGAAAGCGCTCCGGATAGAGCAGCCCGGCGATCCAGCGCAGCCCGATCGTGCGGTTGATCGAGGGCGGCGCGTCGATCCAGCCGAACGGCAGGCGCGGCCCCTGAAACACGCGCCGGTTGGCGACCGCCGGCACGGCGGCCCAAACCGGATCGTCGGGGACCTGGGCAAAGAAGTTCGCATCCCAGGTGATGATCGTGTCGGGCGCCCAGGCGAGCACCTGCTCGATCGAGACGTTGGCGATGCCGCCGCGGCCGGTCGAACGCTCGGCGACGTTGATGCCGCCCGCCCGCTCGATGATCTCGGTGTTGATCGAGCCGGTAAGCCCGGTCTCGAGCCCGTTCGGCTGGCGCGCGAGGTAGACGCGCTTGCGCGCGCCCGCCGGCAGATCCTTCAGCCTTTCGTCGATCAGCCGGTCGGTCTCCTCGACATAGCGGGCGATCGCCTCGGCGCGCTCGGTCACGCCGAGCGCGCGGCCGAGATCGCGCAGCGACGGCGCGGTCTGGTCGAGCCGGCCGTTGAACAACAGATACGGGATGCCGGTCTGCTCCTGCACGCGCTGCGCGAGCGACACGAAGGTCGGCGAGACCGACCCGAAGTCGAAGATCAGGTCGGGCTTCGCGTTGAGGACGACCTCCACGTTGGCGGTATCACCGCGCCCGGTGAGGCGGCCCAATTCGGGCAGGTCGCGCGCGGCGGGGAGAATGAACTCGCGCTCGTTCGGGCGCGGCGTGCTCGGCCAGGCGATCATCTTTTCCGGGGCCAGCACATAGAGCACGACCGCCGCGGCCGGGCCCGCCGCCATCACCCGCGAAACCTGCTCCGGAACCGCCACGACACGGCCGGTGGCGTCCTTGATGTCGGCTGCAGGACAGCAAGTCGCCGAAATGAATAAATTCAATAAGACAAATAGATATCGCACGACCTTCGATCCCTTTGTGATCGAGCCGACAGCCCCCCTCCATGCCCGCCGGCATGGCCGTGAAACGCCGCGCGCAAGGCGCGACAGCGGTGCCCGACTCCGCTAAGAAGCCGACATGGAGCCTATCACGACCACGAAGGAATTGGCCGCCGTCTGCACCCGGCTGGCGAAGCATCCGGTCGTGACCGTCGACACCGAGTTTTTGCGCGAGACGACCTATTTCCCGATTCTGTGCGTCGCGCAGATGGCAAGCACCGACGAGGCGGTGGTGGTCGATGCGCAGGCCGAGGGGATCGACCTCGCGCCGTTCTTCAAGCTGATGGCGAACGAGAAGGTGCTGAAGGTCTTTCACGCCGCGCGCCAGGACATCGAGATCGTCTGGCACCGCGCCAAGATCATTCCGCATCCGGTGTTCGACACCCAGGTCGCCGCGATGGTGCTCGGCTATGGCGACTCGATCTCCTACGACCAGCTGGTGCAGCGCATCACCGGCGACGCGCTCGACAAATCGCACCGCTTCACCGACTGGTCGCGCCGCCCGCTGACCGCCGCGCAGCTCAAATACGCGGTGTCGGACGTGACGCATCTGCGCGACGTCTACAAGGCGCTCGCCGCCGACATCGCCAAGCGCAAGCGCGACGAATGGGTCGACGAGGAGATGAAGATACTCACGTCGCCGGAAACGTACCGCGCCGAGCCGGAGAACGCCTGGCAGCGCCTCAAGACGCGCGCGCGCAAGCCGAAGGAGCTCGCGGTGCTGATGGAGGTCGCGGCCTGGCGCGAGCGCGAAGCGCAGGTGCGCGACGTGCCGCGCGGGCGCGTGCTGAAGGACGAGGTGGTGGGCGATCTCGCGGTGCAGGCGCCGACCTCGATGGAGAAGCTCGCCGGATTGCGCTCGCTGCCGAAAGGGTTCGAGCGCTCGAAATGGGGACACGACATTCTGGAGGCGGTGAAGCGCGGGCTTGCGCGTGATCCGAAGTCGCTGCCGCATCTCGAGCGCAGCCGCCAGGCGCTGAACGGCACCGCGACGGTGGAGCTCTTGAAGGTGCTGCTGCGCATGACCGCCGAGCGCAACGGCGTCGCCGCCAAGGTGATCGCGACGGTGGACGATCTGGAACAGATCGCCGGCAGCGACGAGGCCGACGTTCCGGCGCTGAAAGGCTGGCGGCGCGAGATGTTCGGCGAGAAGGCGATCGCGCTGAAGCACGGCCGGCTCGCGCTCGCGGTCGAGAAGCACCGCGTGGTCGCGGTGGAACGATAGCAGGACCGTTACCCCCTGCGACGTTGAAAGATGTTCAGCGATACCTGCCAGTCAGGTAATGAAGCTAATACCCTCTGAAAGGATGATCCCATGTCGGCAGACGGCACCTGGAACCTGACGATGCAGACCCCGATGGGCGAGCGGCGCAGCACTCTGACGCTGGCGACCTCCGGCGGCTCGCTGACCGGAACGCAGGAAGCGGAAGGCAACACCACCGACATCACCGACGGCTCGGTGAGCGGCAACGACGTGTCGTGGAAAGTCGCGATCACCAATCCGATGCCGCTGACGCTGACTTTCAGCGGCTCGGTGAGCGGCAACACGCTCAACGGCACCGCCGACACCGGCATGTTCGGCAGTTTCCCGTTCGAGGGAACGCGGGCGTAGCGCGATACCGCTCCGCAT
>DATEKY010000179.1:0-7348 GCA_035277225.1 Xanthobacteraceae bacterium | reverse complement strand
TACGGTTCCGCGCGGCGCCGGAGCGCCGCCGATCGGCGCGGCGAACGTACCGCCGATTGCCGCCTCGCCGGCCGCGAGCGCGCTGATCACCTTCAGCGGAGCCCAGGTTCTGATACCGGATTGAAAGGCGATCCTACGGAGCGCGGGTCAGCGGCGCCTACAACAACCCGCGCTTCGCCAGATTGCGCATCAGGTCGCCGACCCCGAACGTCCACTCCGGCGCCTGGTCGCTGGTGGTCACGACGTTGGTCAGCGCGCCGAGCCTGTCGGCCGCGATCGTCACCACGTCGCCCGGGTGATGCGTGAACCCCACGCCCGGCGCGTCGCGATCCTTCACCGGCGCGAACATGGTGCCGAGGAACAGCACCGCACCATCCGGGTACTGGTGATGCCGCCCGATCATCTGCGAGACGAGATCCTGCGGGTCGCGACTGATCTTGCCGACGTCGCTTGAGCCTTCGAGCACGAAGCCGTCGGTACCGGTCACGTTGAGCGACACGCGCGTCTTGCGCAGGTCGTCGAGCGAAAAGGTCCGGTCGAACAGGCGCACGAACGGACCGATCGCCGTCGAGGCGTTGTTGTCTTTGGCCTTCGAGAGCAGGAGCGCCGAGCGGCCTTCGACGTCGCGCAGGTTCACGTCGTTGCCGAGCGTCGCACCGACGATCTTCCCCTTCGAGGTGGCGACGACCACGACCTCGGGCTCCGGATTGTTCCAGGTCGAGGACTTCAGCACGCCGATCGACATGCCGGTGCCGACCGCGGCGAGCACCTGGGACTTGGTGAAGATTTCGGCGTCGGGCCCGATGCCGACCTCGAGGTATTGCGACCACAGGCCTTTCTGCTGCAGCAGCTTCTTCAGCTCCATCGCCTGCGGCGAGCCCGGCTTCAAGCCCTCGACCTTGCCGCCGAGCGCGCTCTCGACTTCCGCGCGGGCGGCAGCGGCACGTTCCGGTGCCCCGCGCGCCTGCTCCTCGATCACGCGTTCGAGCAGCGAGATTGCGAAGGTGACGCCGGCCGCCTTCACCGCCTGAAGGTCGATCGGCGCGAGCAGCCATGGCTTGGTTGCGTCGCGCGTCGCCTCGACCGTGTTGGCGAGAATCGCGGCGAGATCGCCGACGCGTTCGCCTTGCGCGGCGGCGACGCCCGCGGCCGGATCAGCGGACTCGCACAGATCGCGCATCGTGGCGAAGGCGCGCGAGATGTCGAACACGCCGTCGTTCCTGATCGCGACGACGGACGGACCGATGCCGGGGCGCCACACGCGGCCGACCAGCGTGCCGGCGGTGGCGTCGGTCGGGAGGGTGGATTGAAGAGAGATTTGCATCGCGTTGAACCTATGCGGTCCTCATCCTGAGGAGCCGCGCGAAGCGCGGCGTCTCGAAGGATGGCCCAGGGCACGGAGCTTGTGGCCATCCTTCGAGGGCCGCTGCGCGGCCACCTCAGGATGAGGTCTATTGAGTGGGCGAGACTTTATCCTCCCGCGCCCGCGAACGCCTCGGGGAAGAACATGTTGCGCCAGCTGGCCGGCGGATTGCGCAGGGTGCCGGTCTTGGCCATGAAATCGACGAACGCGCGGATGCCGCCGACGCGATTGTTGTAGACGATGTCCTTGTCGGCCAACACCTCCATGATGTCGTCGACCGTGGTCTTCTCGCCCGACACCTTGAGGTAGATCTCGGCCCCTTTGCGCTTGTCGGCGTTGATGATGTCGGTCGCCTCCTTCATGCCGGCGACGAAGGCGGCGAACAGTTTCGGATTGTCGTTGCGGAATTTGGACGTCGCGGCGACGACGTTGAACGACATCGGATCGTCGAGGAACAGGTCCTTCGAGTTGAGCAGCAGCTTGATGTTCTGGTTCTTCAGCTGGCGATACTGGAATGGCGCAGAGGAGAAGTTCGCCACGATCTCGCTCTGCCCGCCGAGCATCGCGGCGGTCGCGTCCGGATGCGACATCGACACCGTCAGATGATCGAGCGCCGAATACTTCGCCTCGCCGAATTCCTTCGCGGCGGCCATCTGCAGGATGATCGCCTGGTTCGAGACCTTCACGGCCGGCAGCGCGATGCGGTGCTTTTCGTTGAAGTCCTTTAGCGACTTGATCGCGGGGTCGCGCACCACCAGCATCAGCGGCGAGATGTTCAGGCCGAGCACGCCCTTCACCTCGTTCGACGTCGCTTTGGTCTTCGAGTTGATCGTGATGATGCCGGGCACGCCGAGCGAGACGAAGTCGACCGAGCCGGAGATCAGCGCGTCGTTCATCACGTCGGAGGAGCGGAAGGTGGCCCACTCGGTGGTGATGTCGAGGCCTGCCGCCTTGGCGTGCTTCTCGACCAGTTTCAACTCCTGCATCACCATGTATTGCATGTAGCCGACGCCGAACTGCTTCGCGACGCGCACCACGTTGGCCTCGGCGGTAGCCTGCGACGGCGCGGCAAGCCACGCGCAAAAAGCAACGATCACGGACAGTCGGCGCAGCATATTCTTCTCCCTCCAGTGTTCCGGCGCCCAATGGCGCATTTCATTTCTTGATCAAACGATACACCACAGGCTAGGCACGGCGATAGCATCGCGCCATTATCCGCGGGAACAGGGGGGAGCATGCTGGATTCCACGAACAGACCACCGGGCGCGCCGCTGCTCGCGGTCGACGACGTGACGCTGCAGTACAAGACCGCGCAGCATCTCGTCACCGCGACCTGGCGCGTCGGCTTCGAGGTCTACCAGGGCGAGCGCTTCGTGCTGCTCGGCCCGTCCGGCTGCGGCAAGTCGACGCTGCTCAAGGCGGTCGCGGGCTTCATGGCACCGGTGGAGGGGCAAATCCGCCTCAACGGCAAACCGATCGATCGGCCCGGCTCCGACCGCATGATGGTGTTCCAGGAGTTCGACCAGTTGCTGCCGTGGAAGACCGTGCTCGGCAACGTCATGTTCCCGCTGCTGGTGAACCGGCGCATGCCGCGGGCGGAGGCGACCGAGCACGCGCGCTCGCTGCTCGCCAAGGTCAACCTCTCGCGCTTCGAGAACATCTATCCGCACATGCTCTCGGGCGGCATGAAGCAGCGCGTCGCGATCGCGCGCGCACTCGCGATGGAGCCGGCCGTGCTGCTGATGGACGAGCCGTTCGCCGCGCTCGACGCGTTGACGCGACGCAAGATGCAGGAGGAGTTGCGCGCGCTGTGGGACGATGTCGGGTTCACGGTGCTGTTCGTCACGCATTCGATCGAGGAGGCGCTGCTGGTCGGCAGCCGCATCCTGGTGCTCTCGCCGCATCCCGGCCGCGTGAAGGCTGAGCTCAACGCCGACCATCTCGGCTTCGCCGACATCGGCACGCCGGCGTTCGAGACGCTGCATCGGCGCATCCACGACTTGCTGTTCGCCGACAAAGTCGAGACCGCGCTCGCCACGGAGATTCAACATGGCTGACATCGCGCAACGCACCGCGCGGCCGGAGCCGCCGCAGCGGCCTGAGCGGACGATCGAGTTGCAGGAGATGGGCGCGGTCGGCGATGCGGCGCGGCCGCTGTCGATCGCCGAACGGTTGCTGCAGATCACCGGCGTGCGCCGGATGATCGTGGTCGCGGTGCTGTGCGTCGCCTGGCAGGCCTATGCGATGTACCTCAACAACTCGCTGCTGTTCCCGACGCTGACCGAGACGGTCGACGCGCTCTACGACTCGGTGGTGCGCGGCCCGCTGATCGAGCGCATGCTCGTGTCGCTGCAGACCCTGCTGATGGGCTACGCCGCGGGCCTCGCGCTCGCCGGCATCTTCACCACGCTCGCGGTGTCGACGCGGGTCGGCACCGACTTCCTCTCCACGCTGACCGCGATGTTCAATCCCCTGCCCGCGATCGCGCTGCTGCCGCTCGCGCTCTTATGGTTCGGCCTCGGTGCCAAGAGCCTTGTGTTCGTGATCATTCACTCCGTGCTGTGGGCGGTCGCGCTCAATACGCACTCGGGCTTCACCTCGGTCAGCCCCACGCTGCGCATGGCGGGACAGAACTGCGGCCTGCGCGGGGTGTCCTACGTGGCGTTCCTGCTGGTGCCGGCCGCGTTCCCGTCGATCCTCACCGGATTGAAGATCGGCTGGGCGTTCGCGTGGCGCACGCTGATCGCCGCCGAACTGGTGTTCGGCGTGTCGTCGCGCTCGGGCGGGCTCGGCTGGTTCATCTTCGAGAACCGCAACCAGCTCGAGATTCCGACCGTGTTTGCCGGGCTGTTCACCGTGATCCTGATCGGGCTGGTGGTCGAGAGCGTGATCTTCCGCTCGATCGAGAACGTGACGATCCGGCGCTGGGGGATGCAGAGCTAGCTCGGACCCTCATGGTGAGGAGCGTCGCCTCAAGCGCGTTCACGCGCGTCTGCGACGCGCTATGGCGACGCGTCTCGAACCATGGCCCGGAATGAGAACGGTGCACGCGCCATCCTTCGACACGCGCCCTTCGGGCGCGGCTCAGGATGAGGTCCCTATTTCACATGCAGCCACGGGTTCCAGGTGCGCGCCGACTTCTTCATCTGCGCGGCGATTTGCGCGATGCGCGACGGCGCAGACTTGGTCTTGACCGGTTTCGCAGGCTTGATCGACAGCACGAGGGCGAACGGCGTCAGGCGCCGCTCGCGGCGGTCGACCGGGCGCCAGCGCGCCGACAATTCGCGGAACAGCGGCGCTTCGGGCGCGATGCGCTGCGTGATCCACCAGGTCCGTCTGACGCGCAGGCCCGCCATGACATGTGCTCCACGCCGCGAGCTTAAGTGAACGCGGCTTGAAGGGCGGTAAAATGAAACGGGCTGAAACGCCGGCAGAATTGAATTCAATTTGAAGCAAATTGCGCGGTTCATCTCCGCTCGTTCAGCCGATGCCGTACGGCTTGCCCCACGCCAGGCTGTCCACGGTCGGGCCGCCCGGGCCGTACTCGGCGCCGACCCAGCCGGTCCAGCCCATCGCGTCGATGGCGTCGAAGATGATCGGGAAATTCAGCTCGCCATGTTGCGGCGGCAGCCGCGTCGGGGGACCGGCGAACTGCACGTGCCCGATCAGCGGCAGGTGCTTCTCCATGCGCTTGAGCACGTCGCCCTGCATCACCTGCACATGATAGAAATCGTACATGATCTTCAGGTTGGGCTTGCCGACCTTCGCGATGATGTCGGCGATGTGCTCGATGTGCGAGACGAAATAGTCCGGCCGGTCGCGCTGGTTCAGCGGCTCCAGCATCAGGAAAATGTTGCGCGCCGCCGCCGCCTCGGTGGCGCGCGCAAGATTGCCGACGATCACCTTCTCGGCGGCGGGGCGCTCGTGCGGCGGCACGATGCCCGACAGCACGTGGATCGAGGTGCCGCCGATCGCCGTCACGTAGTCGAGCGCCTTGGTGAACAGCGTCCAGAAATCCTGCTCGCGGCCCGCGACGGCGGCAAGGCCGGGCTCGCCGGCCGGCCCCTGCGGCGAGTTGATGTTCAGCATCGTCAGCGCATGCTTGTCGATCTCGGCCTTCACGGCTGACGGCGCGAGCTCGTAGGGAAGCTGCAGCTCGATCGCCTTGAAGCCGGATCTGGCGGCGGCGCCGATGCGCTCGATCAGCGGGTATTCGACGTAGAGGTGGCCGAGATTGGCCGAGAAACGGGGCATCGGGGGCTCTCGATGATGCGGTGGCGGACGGACGGGTTCACGCGATCTTGCACGATCCGGCGCGTTGTCGCGAGTGGGATGATGGTGACGGCACGGCGCGTGACCGCTCCAGATGTCGACACCGTAGCGGGCAAACCGGCGGATTCAGCAATTCCGGCCGAAAACCGGCCAGTTGGGAGGCGCCGCACGGCCCACTTCTGCCCACCTACCTTGTGCGTTTTGCGGGCAGCAGCCCCGACGAGGGAACGAGCCATGCATCCGGCCAATAGCAGGATGCCCATGCGCAAGCGAAAACCTTGAACCCACTGCATCTTCCCACCAAATCAGTGGGACGTTTTGTGGTTGACCAAAAAGTGTCGACTTGGTTCGCTTGGCCCAAGGCTCCGGCACGACGAGTCACCCGAGGAATGCTCCGATGAACGACGCCATCCTGCAGGAGATCTCCGATTTCTGCCGCCAGAGCGGGCTTGCGGAGTCCACCTTCGGGCGCCGCGCCGTGAACGACGGCAAGCTCGCCAGCCGCCTGCGCAACGGCGGGCGCATCACCACCGAGACGCTCGACCGCATCCGCGGCTTCATGGCGAGCCATCAAGGCAAGCCGGCGCTGTCGCGCCCGCTGGTGATCGAGCGCCAGCCCACGTTGCGCGCGCCGCTGCCGAGCGAAGGGCCGGTGCCGATCAATCACGCGGCGACCTCGAACGACCCGCAGCGCAACTTCCGCTTCTTCGACAACCGGCAAAAATATCTGCTGTTCGTCAACACCTGCTCGGAGAAGTGGGTGGTGGCGAGCCGCGTCGCGCTCGAGCTGCACAACATCCATCCGCGCCCGCCGGCGGTGCGCGTGTTCGACGCCGGCGTCGGCGACGGCTCCGTGCTCACCCGCGTGATGCGCTCGATGCACGACCGCTTTCCCAACATGCCGTTCTACGTCGTCGGCAAGGAGATCAGCCTCGAGGACATCCGCCTCACGATGCAGAAGATGGCGGACCGCCTGCTCGAGCATCCGCAGTCGGTCGTCGTGCTGACCAATCTCGCCTACGCGGACGCGCCTTGGCTCGCGGTGAAGTCGCTGAGCGCGGCGTCCAGCATGGTGTGGCACGAGGTGGCGTTGACCGGAAACACCGCGCACAGCTTCGAGACCCAGATCATGGATCTGGAGCCGTTCCTGGCCGAGAACTGGAAGGCCGGTGTCTCGCCGAAGACCGGCAATCCGGTCTACGAGCGCCCGGTCGTGCTGGTGCTCTACCGGGACGACCACAGATTCCTGCTCGACCCGATCATCCCGAAGCCGGGCGGCACGGTCGCCAACTACGATCTCGTGATCGCCTCGCAACCCTATCGCGCACGCGCCTCGACCGAGTTCAAGGCGAAGCGCGTGATCGCGCCGCTCGCGCGCGCGCTCGGCCCGGGCGGGCGGCTGCTTGGCATCCACTCCTACGGGCACGATCCCGGCATGGAGATCATCCAGCGGGTCTGGCCGAACGACAATCCGTTCACCACCGACCGTCACCAGCTGCTCAAGGCGGTGAAGAACGAGCTCGGACCGGCGGGACGCGAGCTCAACTTCAACGCCTATGCGGATAACCGCTCGCTGTTCCGCTACGAGATGCACACGCTGCCCTCGGAGGTTGCCGAGTCGATCGGTACATCGACGGCGTTCGCGGCCTGGAACGCAGCGATTTACGTGGCGCAAGTCGAGGACGACCGGCTTGGCAGCGTGGTGAGCGACGG
>DATEKY010000178.1:0-3237 GCA_035277225.1 Xanthobacteraceae bacterium | reverse complement strand
GCGTCTCGCCGGGAAACAGGTCGAGCGACACGCCGTCGACCGCGCGCGTGATGCCGTCGACGGTGAAGAAATGCGTGCGCAGGTCGCGGACGGAGAGGAGGGGAGTCACATCCGCCTCCACTCACTGTCATCCCAGGCGACGTCGCGCAGCGACGGAGACCCGGGACCCATGAAACTCCGACGCCTGTTCTGTGTATGGGCTCGATGGGTCCCGGCTCTCCGCCATAGCGCGTCGCAGACGCGCGTAAACGCGCTTATGGCTCCGGCCGGGATGACAGCGTGACCTTGTCTCACATCCGCCTCGCGAGGCGCGGGTCGAGCCGGTCGCGCAGGCCGTCGCCGAGCAGATTGACCGCGAGCACGACGAGCGCGAGCGCAATGCCGGGCGCGAAGATGGTCCATGGCGCGCGCGACAGGAACAGGCGGCTCTGCGCGATCATGTTGCCCCAGGTGGGAATCTCCGGCGGCGTGCCGGCGCCGAGGAACGAGAGCGCGGCTTCGATCAGGATCGCGGAGGCGCAGATATACGTCGCCTGCACGATCAGCGGCGGGATCGTGTTCGGCACGATGTGGCGCAATAAAATCTTCCAGGTCGGCGTGCCGCCGGCGATCGCGGCCTCGACATACGGCGCCTCGCGCACGCTCAGCACCACGGCGCGCACCAGCCGCACGACGCGCGGGATCTCGGGGATGGTGATCGCGAAGATCACGGTCGAGACGCTGGCGCGGGTCAATGCCACCAGCGCGATGGCCAGCAGGATCGCCGGGATTGCCATCAGCCCATCCATCAGCCGCATCACCACCAGATCGACTTTGCGGAAATAGCCGGACATCAGCCCGATCATCAGTCCGATCGTGATCGACATCGTGGCGACCGAGATGCCGACGAACAGCGAGACGCGCGCGCCATAGACCGTGCGGGCGAAGATGTCCCGGCCGAGATGATCGGTGCCGAGCAGGTTCACGTCGGACGGCGGGCGCAGCCGCTGCGCCGGATGCATCGTGATGGCGTCGCCGGTGAACAGCGGGGCGAAGATCGCCATCAGGGTGATGATGGTCAGAATGATGCCGCCGGCCACGATGGTCGGATTGCGCCGCGCGAAGCGCCGCAGTTGCGCGCCGCGCGGCTGGGCGGGCGCGATCGGCGGTTCTGCGGCGATGACGCTCAATAGCGTATCCTCGGATCGAGTAGCGTGTAGGTGAGGTCGACGGCGAGGTTCACCAGCACGTAGACGCCGGAGAAGATCAGGATCACACCCTGGATGATCGGGTAATCGCGCTTGGAGATCGCATCGACCACGAGCCGCCCGACGCCGGGGATGTTGAACACGGTCTCGGTGATGACGACGCCGCCGATCAGCAGCGCGACGCCGATGCCGATCACGGTGACGATCGGCACGCCGGCGTTCTTCAAGGCATGCTTGAGCAGCATCGAGCGGTTCGCCACGCCCTTCGCGCGCGCGGTGCGGATATAGTCTTCGGCGAGCACTTCGAGCATCGAGGTGCGGGTAATGCGTGCGATCAGCGCAACGTAGGCAAGGCCAAGCGCGATCGAGGGCAGGATCAGCCGCTCGATCCAGGGCCCGAGCCCCTGCTCGATCGGCGAATAGCCCTGCACCGGCAGCCAGCGCAGGTTGATCGAGAACACGTAGATCAGCATGTAGCCGACGACGAACACCGGGACCGAGAAGCCGATCACCGAGAGCACCATCAGGGCGCGGTCGACGATGGTGCCGACCTTCCAGGCCGCGAGCACGCCGAACGAGACCGCGAGCGTGACCGCGACGGTCATCGTGGTGAGCGCGAGCGAGAGCGTCGGCTCGATGCGCTGGCTGATCAGCTTGGCGACCGGTTCGTTCGAGAAGATCGAGATGCCGAGGTCGCCCTGCAGCACGGCTGTCACCCAGCGCAGGAACTGGACGGGAAGCGCGTCGTCGAGCCCGAGCTGGCGGCGGATCGCGGCGATCTGCTCGCCGGTCGCATTGTCGCCGGCGATGATCGCGGCCGGGTCGCCTGGCGAGAGATGCAGCAGCAGGAACACGAAGACGGCGACGATGCCCATCACCAGCACGGTCGAGGCGAGGCGCCCTGCGATATAGGTGAGCATTTAGCCACGCGCTCCGCTGTGACGATGGAGATGCGCGCATTGTTCGCGAGGCGGGTGGATCTCGCGACCCCCACCCCTAGCCCCTCCCCGCAAGGGGGAGGGGAACACACCTGCGCGCGTGCTCGCAGTCGTGCCTTCCAGCAAAGATATCCAATCGAGAGACTGCAGGTGTTGCACGATCATCGTGCGTCACGCTCCGCTGTGCTCCCCTCCCCCTTGCGGGGGGAGGTTGGGGGTGGGGGTCGAGAGAGTCGCGTGGATGGCCTCCAGCACTCCGTTAATCTCCGTCATCACCTCACGATTGGAGAAGCGCAGAACCGAGAATCCTTGTGACGCGAGATACGCGGTCCGCTTCGCGTCGCGCGTGATGTTTGTATCAAGGCCATGCTGGTTGCCGTCGACCTCGATGATCAGCTTTGCTTTCAGGCAGCAGAAGTCAGCGATATACGGACCGATCGGGACCTGGCGGCGGAAGTGCGTCCCTTGCGTCGGCAGGCGGTGCCGCAGGTGCCACCAGAGTTTCTGCTCGGGTTCGGTCGCGCGGTGGCGCAGGCCTCGCGCGCGCGAACGATCCTTGCTTGCGGGAGCACGATCAGGGTCATCGCGCCATGTGATTGCCATCGCGCGTCACGCTCCGCTGCGCTCCCCTCCCCCTTGCGGGGAGGGGTTGGGGGTGGGGGTCGAGCTTGTGGCGCGATCGTGCGCGAGCTCCTGACCCCCCTCCCTAACCCTCCCCCGCAAGGGGGGAGGGAACACACCTGCGCGTGTGCGCGCAGCAGTGCGTTTCGGCCGAAGCCTCACCCCTTCTTCTCCATGTTCCAGAAGCCGACCACCTCGGGCATGGCGATCACGCCGGTGATGTTCTTGCGCCAGGCCGAGTTGCGGAAGAACTGGCCGAGGATCACGTGCGGGACGTAGTCCCAGCCGTTCTGCTGCAGCTCGCGCGCGACCGCCTTGCGTGCGTCGAGGTTCGGCGCGGTCGCCCACTTGTTGCGCAGCTGCTCCTGCAGCGGATTGCTCGGCCAGCCGAACCAGGCCTTGTCGCCGTTCGCCGCCTGGCCGGTGAACGAGATCGGATCCGAGAAGGTGATGCCAGTGACGGTGGTGGAGAAGATGTTCCAGCCCCCTTC
>DATEKY010000177.1:0-4468 GCA_035277225.1 Xanthobacteraceae bacterium | reverse complement strand
GTAGACCCCAAGAGCTACTGGATCTACACCAACACTCCCATCGACAACGCACGGGTCGCCGAGACGTTTCGCGAGTACGGCTTCGAGGCGGGTCTGGACCGCCTCGCAGCCTCTGCGTGAATTCATGGGAGGTGTTGCATGTTCGCTCGAAGCCTTGGCCCCGCGTTGGCGCTCGCATTCATCGCGTCACTACCAGTGCCCGCGTTCGCGCAGGCCAACGGAACGCAGACCAACGGGACTGGCATCCGCGAGGTGTCGGCGACCGGCAGAAGCCTGATTACGCTTCAAACGCGGGTGCGCTACACCACGATGGTGCTCCTCCCGGACGGCGAGGAGATCCTGGACGTCATCTGTGGCGACCGAGACTTCTGGGTGATCACGGCGACGCACAACATCGCGCATGTGAAGCCCGCGAAAGAAGGCGCCGCCACGAACATGAATCTCGTGACGGCCAGCGGCGCCGCCTACTCGTTCCTGCTCACCGAGAAGGGCGGCACTGGCATGCCTGACCTCAAGGTGTATGTGAACGCCGATCCGAGCGCGCCGCAGGGCAAGCCGAAGTACTACAGCGCGGCACAGCTCGAAGAACTGCGGAGCGAACTAGAGCAAGCCAGGGCTGCAACTGATGCCGCCAATCGGCGGACGACCGAGGCGCTGGCCGCCTATCAGCAGGAGTATCCCGGCAAGCTGCAGTTCGTGTACGGCGCCCCGAAGTACGAGCGGCCATTCCTGGTGCGCTCGATCTGGCACGACGGCCAGTTCACGTACATCAAGGCCGACGCCACTGAGCTGCCAGCGCTCTACGAGATCAAAGATGGGAAGCCAGGCCTCCTGAACTTTCAGGTTCAGAACGGCACCTACGTCGTTCCGAAGGTGCTGGACCGCGGCTATCTGTCACTCGGCAAGGAACGTTTCGAGTTCCTGCAGCAGGGTCGGTGAGGTCATGAGTGACACTCCCTCGATCTCCAGCGCACAGCCAGACCCGGTGCCGCCCGCCGTGACCGACCGTCGGCCGGTACCTCGAGGTGTGCTGCCGCGCGGCGTGCAAACGTGGATCATGGCTGGCGTCGCCGCCGGGATGCTGGCGATCATGTTGATCGTCGGTCGCCCGGACCCGCCGCCCCGAACCGCACAGGCCACCGCTCCCGCACAAGCGCCGAGTGCCGATCGCGTGCGCGACTACCAGGACCGGCTGCGTCTTCTGGAGGCTCAGGCGCTCCGTGAAGCGCAAGCAACTGGAGTGACACAGCCGGAGCCGGCTCCGTACGCCGCCGACACAGGAGCGCCTCCACCACAGGATCCGATTGCCGAAGAGCGGAAGCGCCGCGAGTACGAGAGCCTCTTTGCGAGCAACGTCGTTCTCACCCGGCGCCCCGAAAGCGAACGACCCGATCAGGGTCGGAGCGACTCGATGCTGGGCGCCGCTCCCGCGCAGACAGGCTCACCAAGTCCGTCAGTTGAGGAAGTGGCTGACGCAGTTGTGCGAGCCACCACCAGGACCGCCGGTGCGTTTGGAACCGGAGCGCCCGCTGCTCAGACCGCCGTGACACCGGTAGCCAGCGAACCACGACCGCTGGATCCGGCGCAGCGCCGCACACCGGACTACACACCGCCGATCAGCGCCACCGGACCGCTTCATCGCGTGCTCGAAGGAACCATCGTCGACACCGTTCTCACCAATCGACTGGACGGGGCGATGGCCGCGCCCGTCAACTGCTTGGTAACGAACGCTCTCTATTCCCACACGGGTCGACAGGTGCTCGTGCCGGCGGGCGCGAGGATTCTGGGCGAGACGAAGCCTGTGCAGGCGTTCGGTGAGACGCGCCTCGCCGTGTCCTTCCATCGGTTGCTCATGCCGGACGGTCGCAGCTACCGCCTCGATCAGTTCATGGGCCTCAACCAGATCGGCGATGCGGGACTGCGCGACAAGGTCAACCAGCACTTTCTGTCGACGTTCGGCGCGGCTGCGGCCGTTGGCCTGATCAGCGGCCTCTCGCAGTACCTGGGCAGTGCCGGACTCGGCAGCGGCGATGGGGACCGAACGATTGTCATCGCTGGCGGCGTGGGCGACGCGACCTCTCAAGCGGCGATGCAGGTAATGAATCGCTTTCTCAATCGGCTGCCGACGATCACGATTCGCGAGGGGCATCGGGTGAAGGTGTACCTCACGAGCGACATCGAGCTGCCAGCGTATACCGCTGCCGTCGACTCCAGACGGTTCTGAACAGGAGGACCCTATGTTTCGCCGAGTCCTGGTGCTTTCGACCGCGTTGTGCATGATCGCGGCGCCCGCCCATGCACAGTTCGTCGTCATCGATCCCGCGAACCTCGTCCAGACGACGTTGATCGCGTACCGCGTACAGCAGCACTACACGGAGCTGCGGGCGCAGTACTTGACGGTGCTCCGAATGGCGCAGAGGCTCGGGAGCCTCGATCGCTTTCGGACTCCTCCGATCGCACTGACCTCCCACGATCCGTCTCGATGGGACTTTGGACGGCCGTGGATTCAGGCGCTCAACAGCGGCGACCCGACCGGCTCGGCGTACTTCTCAACCGCGCTGCCGCTCCTTCGTCCGACGACAATGCCGCCGGCGCTGAGTGCAGCGGCCAGACAGATGCTGCAGCGGCAGTACGCCACCGTCGAGATCACCGACTCCGTTGCGACGATGGGCGGTCATCAGGTCGCTCTCGCGCGCGGGTACCACGGCCAGCTTCAGAACGCCGTGGAGTCCCTTCAGAGCGACGTTCTGAACCCCGGCTCGCAGTACCACGAGATGACCGCAATCCTCGACAAGATCGCGGCTGGCGAGCTGCTCGGACGCCGGCAGGACATGCTCTCGAACCAGCTCTTATCGCACGCCCTCGAGCAGTTGCTCGCACGCGGCAAGCGTTTGCGCGATACGGAGGCGGCCACCATCAACATGCAGCTCGTTACGTGGCGTGACGCGCGCGTCGCGAACGACGCATTCGTCGCAGGCACTGGCGACGCACTTCGGACGTGGCGTCAGCCGTAACCATCGCTGCAGAAGTTGGAGGACATCATGCGACGACTTCTTCTTGGGCTGCTGGTGGTCGCTTTGGCCGCGCAGCCAGCGCGCGCGCAACTGTCGGTCTATGACCCGGCGAACACCGCACGCAACACGATCTCAGCCATCTATCAGCAATACCTGCTCGAAACGGAGCGCGAGCAGCACGCGAAGCTATGGGCGATGGCCAGGCGTCTCAGCGCCTTTGCGGACTTGCGCCGCTACGCCCTTCTGGATGTGCCGCGCTGGCGCACACATGGAGGGGACTTCCTCTATGCAAACGGCATCAACGACGCGCTCATCTTCGGCGATCCGCGAGGAGCCGCATACCTCGCGGTGAGCCATCCCGTGCTGAACGCGCGGGCGGCTCTCAGCCGGCTTGGACCCGCGGCGCAACGGGCCATGGCCAGCCGTCTGGCGACCGTGGAGTTGGCCGACGCCGTGGCGATCTCAGCCATCAACGATACGGGGTCGCTGCGCCTGAACGGGCGTCGGCAGGAACTGCAAGCGATCGATGCGCTGGAAGCGCAAGTCATCGATCCGTCCCTCGAACAAAGCGCCACGGCAGTGCTCGACAAGATCAGCGGATCGGTACTGCTTGGGACCAGGCAGCGTCAGGCGCGCAGCCAGCTCCTGACCGCCTTCGTGGAGCAGCTGCTGGTCGATTCGAAGCGGGCGCGCGACGTCGATACGACCGCGATGAACATGCAGCTCGTGACGTGGCGCGACGGCCGGGCAGCAAACGCCGCGTTCGTCGCCGGCACAGGAGACGCGCTGCGCACCTGGAGACAACCGTAGGAAGTTCGGAGGCCCGTCGTGCAGCTCAATCTCTTGCCCACAATTCAGCAGGCAATCGCGAACCTCCTGACAGTGTATGAGCCCGAGTTCCTGCGCTTCGGGTACAGCCTCTTCCTGTCATTCGCGACCATCCTGATCGTCTGGCAGGGCGTCAAGATGATGTTCTCGCACGACAACCTCGGGGACTCCATGTTCGACTTCGCGAAGCTCTTGATGCTGATCTCGTTCGGCTACGCCTTCATCGCGTTCTACGAGGCGCCGATTCCAGGCATCGGGGTGTCATTCAGTAACCTTATTACGGACCAGACCGGATACTTCCAGAGCGTTCTGGAAGCCCGCGCGTTCGACAACATCTACCGGCACTTCGACGAGCTGTCGGACCACTTCCTCCAGCCGGACGCGTGGTCGATTCTGGCGAACCTGATCTACTGGGCGATGCTGCTGCTCATTGCCTTGGCAAAGGGGCTGTCGCTCGCCGTCATCGCTTTTGGGCTCATCGCGAGCGCGGTGTGCGGCCTCCTGGGTCCGATCTTCGTTCCCTTCTTCATCGTGCCGAAGCTGGATTGGCTGTTCTGGGGCTGGTTCAAGTCCTTCATTCAGTACTCGTTCGTGCCCGTCGTCGCGATCGCCTTTTTGATGATCTT
>DATEKY010000176.1:0-3600 GCA_035277225.1 Xanthobacteraceae bacterium | reverse complement strand
CGCCGCGATCGGCTCGCGCATTCCCGAGATCGAGGGGGTGAGCTACGGCGCCTTCATCGTGCCCGGCCTGATCATGCTGACGCTGCTGACGCAGAGCACGATGAACGCCTCGTTCGGCATCTACTTTCCGAAATTCACCGGGACGATCTTCGAGCTTCTGTCCGCGCCGGTCTCCTATATCGAGATCGTGCTCGGTTACGTCGGCGCGGCGGCGAGCAAGTCGATCATCCTCGGTCTCATCATCCTCGCGACCGCCGGGCTGTTCGTGCCGCTGCGCATCGAACATCCGCTCTGGATGGTGGCATTCCTCGTGCTCACCGCGGTGACCTTCAGCCTGTTCGGCTTCATCATCGGCATCTGGGCCGACGGGTTCGAGAAGCTGCAGGTGATCCCGCTGCTGATCATCACGCCGCTGACCTTCCTCGGCGGCACGTTCTATTCGATCAACGTGCTGCCGCCGCTGTGGCAGACGATCTCGCTGTTCAATCCGGTGGTCTATCTGGTCAGCGGCTTCCGCTGGAGCTTTTATGGCAGCGCCGATGTGTCGGTCGGGGTCAGCCTGACCATGACGCTGGTGTTCCTCGCCGCCTGTCTCACGGCGGTGTGGTGGATCTTCAAGACCGGGTATCGGTTGAAGAAGTAGCTCGAAACCTCATCCTGAGGGCGTGCAACGCGTCAGCGTTGCACGCGTCTCGAAGGATGGCGGCAAGCGCGGTGTCTGTGGCCATCCTTCGAGGCCCGCCTTCGCAAGAGCTTCGGCGGGCGCCTCAGGATGAGGATCGGCGGCTACGCTTTGATCCACGTCTCCGAAAACGCCAGCATCGCGGTCGAGAACTTGTGCCCTGCCATCTCGCGCGGCGCCGGCTTGCCGGGCAGCGCCTTGCCGTTGACCGTGATCGTCGCGCTCTGGCACGGCACGAACAGGCTCGGCATCGAATGCTTGCCGGTCGCCGACTTGTCCGGCGGCAGCGCGAAGCAGAACGGCGTGCCGAGCCCGCTCCAGGTGAGCACAGCCGTCGTATCGCCGGCCTTCACCGTCTCGCTATAGCTGCTCGCCGGATCGCCCGAGGCCGCCACGCTGTCGAGCTTGCGGTAGGCGAGGCCCTGCAGTCCGGGCAGGCCCTTCCAGGCGCCGAAGTGCGAGACGAAATCGCGCACCAGGTAGCGCGCGAGCGCCTCGTTGTCATGCAGGCACACGTTCGCCCCTTTCGGGTCCTGCGGCGCCTGCATCAGCACCAGCGCATGGCCGCGCCCGTGCGGCGAGAGCACCACGCGGAAGAAGCTCGCGAGCGCAACGAACGGCCCATCCGGCGCCTCCTTCAGCGAGATTCCCGGGTTCTCGCCCGACCATTCGACCGTGCCGGGGAAATTGATCGTGTCCGCCATGCGTCCCTCCTGCTTGTTCCAGGGCAGATTAGCCAAGTTTGCGGACAATCCGAAAGCGGTTCCGCGCGGGCCGTTGTCCCGCCGCAATCCCTCCCTAGATGAGGCGCCGCTGAGGAAACCAGACTTGTTCACGCGCCTTGCCATCACCGTGTCGCTCGGCGCAGCCGTCTGGCTCGCTGCGCTGGGCGTTTTCACATTGCCGGGCGGGGTCGACGCGGCGCGCACGTTGGCGGCGGCCGACGATCCGGTTCGGCTTGCGGAGCTCGCGCTCGACAAGCAATTCGACGCTACGGTCGCGGCGCGCGAGATCGACGCGGCGCTGGCCGACGGCGACATCGAGCTGGCGCGCAGCTTCCTCGAGCTCGCGGCCGAGCGCGGCGTCGCGATCGCGCCCGCGCTGATCGCACGAGTCGACTCCGCCGAACAGGAGGCCGCGCGGCCGACCAGCCGGGCGGCCAGCTTCGCGCGCGGCTTCGTTACCGGAAAGCCGGAAGACGTCGCGAGCGCGGCCGGCATGCTGACCGGCGACCTGTTCGTGTTCGGCGACGTGCGCGACGTGGTGCGCGAGGGCTGGCACGGGTTGCGCGGGGACGACGTCGACTATCTCGTGCTCGGCCTTGCCGGCACCGGCATCGCGGTCACCGCCGGCATGTACGCGAGCGCGGGCCTCGCGGCGCCGGCGCGTGCCGGCCTGACCGTCGCGAAGGCGGCACGCCGCGGCGGACATATCGGAGCGCCGCTGCTGCGGCTGCTCAAGGTCGAGAAGCGCGAGAATCTCGTCAAGTTCGTCAGCGACCTCGGCACCGTGCAGTCGCGCACCAGCATGCGCGGCGCGCTGCAGGGCCTGAAGATTGCCGGACACCCGAAGGACGTGGCCAGGCTTGCGACCCTTGCGGCCGCGAAGGGGACCAAGACGCGCGCGATCGTGAAGGTGCTCGGGCGCGGCGCGATCATGCTGACCAGTTCGCTGTTCACGCTCGCGTCGTGGATGTTCTGGGCGCTGTTCAACCTGCTGGCATTCGCCGCCGCCTGCAAGCGCACCGCGGAGCGAATGACGCTGCGCCATTGCGAGCGGCGCCGCATGCGCCGGCTGCGGCTCGAGAACGAGCGCTTGGCAGCGGCTGCTGCGGCTGCTTAAACGGTGGCGTTCTCCACCATCCTGCCGCGGGATCAATGCCAAGCTTCACACATGACGGCGTCGAGATCGCTTATCTCGACGAGGGCGCCGGCGACCCGATCGTCCTGGTGCACGGGTTTGCCTCCAACAGCCAAGTCAACTGGGTGCAGCCCGGCTGGGTCTCGACGCTCACGCGCGACAACCGCCGCGTCATCGCGCTCGACAATCGTGGGCATGGAGCGTCGACCAAGCTCTACGATCCGGCCGACTATCACACCGACCTGATGGCCGGCGACGCCGCGGCGCTGATCGCGCATCTCGGCCTCGAACGGGCCGACGTGATGGGCTATTCGCTCGGCGCACGCATCTGCGCCGTGCTCGCCGCGCGCCATCCCGGATGCGTGCGCTCGCTGATTTTGGGAGGCGTCGGCATCAAGCTCATCGAAGTGGCGGGGCTGCATTCCGACGTCGCGCGCTCGCTCGAACTGCCGTCGATCGCCGATGTCACCGACCCGATGGGCAAGGCGTTCCGCCTGTTCGCCGAGCAGACCAAATCCGATTTGCGTGCGCTCGCGGCCTGCCTGCGCGGCTCGCGCCAGGCATTGAAACGCGAAGACCTCGCCGCGGTGCCGGCGCCGACTTTGGTCGCGGCCGGCACCAGGGACGAGATCGCGGGATCGCCGCATGAGCTTGCGGCGATTTTCCCGAACGGACGCGGGCTCGACATCACCGGGCGCGACCACATGGTCGCGGTCGGCGACCGCATCTTCAAGGCGGGCGTTCTGGAGTTTCTGAAAGGACGCGCATGATCCCGAAAAGTGAAATCCGGATTTCGGACAAGATCGTGCGCAAGAAGACATGAAGCATATCCAACCCGCGATCGCGATGCTGAAAGGCGCGACCGGCAACACGCTGGTCGCCGACGTGTTCGGCGATGCCGGCCAGCCGGTGATGCTGCTGCACGGCGGCGGACAGACTCGTCACGCCTGGGGGCGTACGGCGGAACACCTCGCACGCGCGGGCGCGCTCGCCTATGCGATCGACCAGCGCGGCCACGGCGACTCGGAATGGGTCGCGGACGGACATTACGGTTTTGC
>DATEKY010000175.1:0-3306 GCA_035277225.1 Xanthobacteraceae bacterium | reverse complement strand
ATCATGCCGCGCCCGTCATACTGGCCTTCATGCGCGGTCTGGTCGCCGCCGGTGCAGAAGGCGCGATCGCCCGCGCCCGCGAGCACGATCACGCCGATCGTCTTGTCCCAGCCGGCTCGGTTGAGCGCCGCGATCAGCTCCTCGCAGGTCTTGCCGCGGAACGCGTTCATCACGTTCGGGCGGTTGATGGTGATGCGCGCGACGCCGTCGGCGGTCTCGTACAGGATGTCTTCGTACATCTGTCCTCTAAACCCGGCATGGTCAGTCCACCAGCCGCATCGTGAGCAAGATCATGCCATATTGCGAGTCCGCGCGATGCGCGGGCGGAGCGGCTCAGGATCGGCCGGCACGCGCCAGCACGCGGATCGCCGACGGCGTGTCGCCATAGCGCTCGCGAAAGACGCGGTTGAAGTACGACACGTCGCCAAACCCGGCGTCGAACGCGATCGTGCTGATCTTCTCGGCGGCGTGATGCGGGTCGGTCAGCAGGCGGTGCGCGCAGATCAGGCGCTGCGTCAGCACGTAATCGGTGAAGCTCGTCCCTTCGCCCTCGAACAGCCGCTGGATCAGGCGCGGCGTGCAGCCGTGGCGCAGCGCCAGCGCGGTGACTGACAGGCCGGGCTGGCCGAGATTCTGCGCGACGTCGCGCTTGATCGCGTGCAGCCGCGCCGCGCGCAGGCCGCAGCCTTGCGCCTGCTCGGCGGCGTCGCGGGTCGCGCCGATCGCGACCGCGGCCAGATCATAGAAGTGCGACACGATGCACTGCTGCAGATCGTCGCTCGCCTGCTCCTGCTTGATGAGGCTGACGTAATCGCGCAGCAGGCTGAGCGCCGGCGTGCCGTGCGGGATCCGGCGCAGCTCGCGCTCGCGCGCGTCGGCGATGCGCTGCGCCAGCTGCGGCCGCGGAAACCGCAGCACCAGCATGTCGCCGGGCGCGCGATGCGAGGTATCGAGCGTTTCGGTGAACGAGACGAGCGTGGCATCGCCTTCGCCGAGCTCGATCTCGCGCCCGCTTTGACGCAGAAGCATGCTGCCGCGCGGATTGACCACCAAGCCGACGTCTTCGGTCGGATCGGTGGTCTCGCGCGTACGCAGATAGCGCGCGCCCTGCAGCGCGCCGGACGAAATCTGAAGACCCGGAAGCCTGCGCAGCGTGAGATCGATCGCGATCGGTTCGCGGCCGGTGGCGGTCACGTCGTAGCGAACACCGAAGCGATGGAAGAATTCGCGCAGCAAGTCGGCGCGCGCGCATTCGGGCGCCTCGTTGGCGGCGAGCCGAAGCATTCCGGCCGCCGCCTGCGGCTGAATTCCCGGAACGCGACAGGGAGGCTGGGTCACACCATGCATTCCCGGTACCTCGGTACGTTCCACGACTCGCATGCTTGGCGAGCCGCAGTACTGGCCGTGACGTTAGTACCCGGGCTTCACATTTCGGTTCACGCCAAGCGCACATTTTCTGCGTGACGATACGCACGATACCGACGCGATACGAAACGGCGCCGCGGCGTCGTCTCAGCCCTGACCTTTGTCGCCGTGGTCCAAGATCGAACCCGCCGTCTCCCCTAGTGACGCCGCCCATCGGCACGCTCGCGCGGACATTGCCGCCGCCGACACACCATGGCCAACGATCGAGGGAGAAAGCGCGTGAGCCTGTTCGACCCTGCGTCCTTTCTGATCATCAGTCTCGGCATTTTCGCCGGCGCGGTCGTCTCCGGCCTGCTCGGGTTTGCGTTCTCGGCGGTCGCCGGCGCCATCCTGCTGCACGTGCTGCCGCCGACCGAGGCGGTGCCGCTGATGATGGCCTGCAGCATCGTCACGCAGGGCGTGTCGCTGGTGGCGCTGCGCGGGACGGTGAAGTGGCGCGGCAGTCCGGTGCTGATTGCCGGCGGCCTCGTCGGCATCCTGCCTGCGTTCTATCTGCTGCACACGGTCGACGTTCGCATCTTCCGTATCGGGTTCGGCGCGTTCCTCGCCGCCTACGCGGCCTACATGCTGCTGCGTCCGGCGCTCGCGCGCGGGCTCGGCGCGCCGGACCGGCTGCGCGACGCCGTCATCGGGTTCGGCGGCGGGCTGATCGGAGGATTGACCGCGATGCCGGGCGCGCTGCCGACGATATGGTGCGAGCTGCGCGGCGTCCCGAAGGACCAGCAGCGCGGTTTCGTGCAGCCCTACATCACGGCGATGCAGCTCTCTGCGCTGGCGCTGATGTTCTGGCACAACACCTTCTCCGGCCAGGCGCTCATCAACCTGACGTTCAGCCTGCCGGCGCTTGCGGCCGGCGCGGCGATCGGCGTCGTCATGTTTCGCAAGATCGACGGCGCGATGTTCCGCCACGCCGTGCTGACGGTGCTGTTCGTCGCCGGTCTCGCGCTCGTCGTGTGACAGCGCGCTCAGACGAGCTTGAGCGCGCGCGCGATCTGCCAGGCCGAGAGCGCGATCACCAGGCAGCCGACCGCGACCATCAGCACGCGCGGCGAAACATGCTTCACCGCCCAGCCGCCGAGCGGCGCGGCGAGCATGCCGCCGATCACCAGCGCGAGCAGCTCGCGCCATGGCGCGACGCCAAGCTCGACGAAGAAGGTCGTCGCGGCCGCGACCGTGACGAAGAACTCGGTCGCATTGACCGAGCCGACCACCATGCGCGGGGCGTGACCGGAGCCGACCAGTGTGGAGGTCGCGACCGGGCCCCATCCGCCCCCGCCGCTCGCATCGAGGAAGCCGGCCACGAACCCGATCGGCCCGACCCACGGCGCGGGCGCATCGCGCGCCGGCGACAGCGTCCACGCCTTGATCAGGATGAAGACGCCGACCAGCAGCAGATAGGCGGCGATGTACGGCCGCACGAAACTCGCATCGAGGTTCGACAGCACCCACGCGCCGAGCACCGCGCCGGCGACGCCGGCGACGCCGAGCCGCGTCACCAGCCGCCAGTCGACGTTGCGGTGCCACAGGTGCGAGCCCGCCGACGCGCCGGTGGTGAAGATTTCCGCCGTGTGCACGATCGCGCTCGCCTGCGCTGGCGGCAGGCCCATCGACAGCATCGCGGTGGTGCAGATCACGCCGAACGCCATGCCGAGCGCGCCATCGACCAGCTGCGCGAGAAAGCCGACCACGCCGAGCAGCAGATAGTCAGGCATCTCGTCGCCCCTGATTCCGCCTTCACCGTACAGGGAAACGTGCCGTTGGAAAAACCGCGACGTAAGGTCACGCCAGCGGCAGCACGTTGGTGTATTTGACCTGCTCGAGCGCGAAGCTCGACTCGATGGAACCGATGCCGGAGAGCCGCGTCAGCTTCTGCTTCAGGAA
>DATEKY010000174.1:0-3880 GCA_035277225.1 Xanthobacteraceae bacterium | reverse complement strand
GGCGTGGCGTCCATCAGTCTTTCTCTTGGCGCATGATCTTGTCCGAAAACCGGTTCCCACTTTTCGGGATCATGCGCCGACCTCCAGCAACTTCTTCTCGATCAAGCCGGTCAGCATCGCAGAGACGTCCGTCATGATGCGATCGCGCGGCGCGTTGAAGGTCTTCGCCAGATCGTCAACGATCTCGTTCAGCGTTGCCTCGCCGGTACAGCGCTTGACGATCTCGGCCGCGATCGGGTCGGCCTTGAATACGCGCTCCGGCGCGAGCAGCACCCAGCCGCCCTGCGCCTCGTTGTGCGTCAGGCGCACGCCGCGCGGCAGCTTCGGCTTGGAGTCGGGCGACACGCTCATCGTCACTCCTTCGGCACGAACGCGCCGGGCGGGATGTGCCCGGGCGCGACGTAGGCGAAATGCAGCGCGTCGAGCATCGACCACAGCACGCCGCACTTGAATTCCAGCGCGTCGAGCACAAGCCGCTGCTCCGCCGGCGTGCGCGCATTGCGCTTGACGTAGTCGAGCGCGAAATCCGAATCCTTCTTCGCCTGCGGCGGGCGCTTGGCGAAATAGGCGAGCGTTTCGGCGGTGACGAAGGAATAGCCCTTCAGCATGCCCTCGACGCGTTCGCCGATGATCACCGGCGAGAACAGCTCGGTGAGCGAGGAGGCGATCGCCTCAAGCAGCGACTTCTCGCGCACGAAATGCACATAGGCCTCGACCGCGAACTTGGTGCCGGGCAGCAGCCCGCGCAGCGAGGTGACGTAGTCGCGGTCGAGCCCGAGCCCGTCGGTCAGCTTGAGCCAGCGCGCGATGCCGCCGTCGCCTTCCGTCTCGCCGTCATGATCGTGCAGGCGGCTTCGCCACTCGCGCCGCACGCCCGCGTCCTCGCAGCGCGCGATCAGGCTCGCGTCCTTCAGCGGGATCGACGCCTGATAGTAATAGCGGTTGAGCGCCCAGGCCTGCACCTGGCCCTTGGTGCACTTGCCGCCGTGCAAGAGGCCGTGGAACGGATGCAGACGGTGATAGCGCTTCGCGCCGATGTCGCGCAGCTCGGCTTCCAGTTCGTCCGGCGTCATGAGCTTCACAACGAAATCTCCAGACCGTCTGCGGCGACTTCCCAGCCGGCGGCTTCCACGCGGCGGCGCTCGGCCGAGCCGTCGATCAGGATCGGATTGGTGTTGTTGATGTGGATGTAAATGCGCCGCTTGCCAAGCCCGGCCAGTGCAGCAAGCGAGCCGTCGGGCCCCTCGATCGGCATGTGGCCCATCCGCCGGCCGGTCTTTTGGCCGGTTCCGGCGGTGATCATTTCGTCGTCGGTGAACAGCGTGCCGTCGAACAGGATGACGTCGGCGCGCTCGAGGCGGGCGCGCAGCGCCGGTGTCACCGCCGCGGCGCCCGGCACGAAGCACAGCCGCGCGCCGTCGGCGGAGATCTCGATCCCGACATTGGCGCCGGTCTCGGCCGCGGTGTCCGGCGTGCCGCGCTCGAGATAGAGCGGCACTTTCCCCGGCACGACGAATAGTTCCGCGGTGAGGCCGCCGGGAAGCACGAACGGCTTGCCGATCTCGACCGCGCGCCGGGTGACGACGTCCGCCGCCAGCACGTCGAACATCGTGTTGGTGCCGAGGATGGCGAGCGTCTCGGCGGTCGCCGCCAGCATGAAGGGCTGGCGCTCGCGTAGATTCAAGAGGCCGGCGGTCTGGTCGACCTCGGCGCCGGTGAGAACCACGGCGGTTATGGGGCTTGCGCGCAAAGCGCCGCGGCGGGGATGCAGGGCAGGGGTTGCGGCAAGCTGGGCGCGCAAATCCGGTGCAGCATTCAGGAGCGTCCAGCGCTCACCGTCGGCCGAAACTGCGAGACTTGCCTGAGAACGCGCCGATACCCGCGGATCGCCGTCCCAAGCGAGACGGCACACCGCGCATCGGCAATTCCATTGCGGGAATCCACCACCGGCCGCTGCACCGAGCACGATGGCGGTCAACCTGCCCATACGCTCCTCAGGTGGAGCGCGGGCCCAGTACCAGGAAGTCTAAGCTCAGAATTCTGCCGGCAGGTAGCCGTTGATCTCGAGGCCGATGCAGATTTCGACAAGGGTCGGTGTCGTCCAGGCCATAGTGTCCTCCGCGGTGGATTCCGACTTTATCCCGCTAGGGTATTGGAGCCGAACCTGCGGCGCAACAGGGTTGCGGCGCCTTCCGCTCAATACGCTGTGAATTCCTAACGCTCTGATAAACCTGAAGTTTCGTCAGCCTCCCGGGGCGGCCGGCTTTTCCAGCGCGCCGAGGTCCGGCTCGCCGACGTGCTTCAGCATTGCGGCGCGGGCGGCGTCGCGCAGCGCCAGCATTGCGGTGAAGTCGGTGCCGGACGGCTGGATCGGCTCCTCGATCACGACGCTGACCGGGGTACGGCGCGGGAACCATTGATCGCCGCGCAGCAGCGTGCGCACGCCACGCAGCACGCCTGGCACAACGGGAAGGTTCGCTTCCGCCGCCACCTTAAAGGCGCCCATGTAGAAGCCCATGAGGCCGGCGCGGCGCGTGAACGTGCCTTCCGGGAAGAACACGAACAGCCGCCCGGCTTTCGCGAGCCCGGTCACCGCCTCGGCGTCGGCAAGGCTCGCGGCCGCATCGAAACGCTCGACGAACGATACGCCGAGCCGGCGCATGAAGCTGCCGGCAAAAGCCTGCTCGGCGAATTCCTTCTTGGCGACGAACGCCGGCTCGCCCGGCAGCACCGACGCGATGATGACCGCGTCCATGTAGCTCGTGTGATTGAACAGGATGACGGCGTTGCCGCGCGGCAGCCGCTCGGCGCCGGTCACGCTCACCTTGATGCCGGTCAGCGCGAGCGCCGAGCGCGCGATCATCCGCAGCGCGCTCCAGCGCGCCGAGAGCGTCGGCAGGATCATCGTCGCGACGAAGGCGATGACGAGGGCGACCGCCGTGACGACATACCACCAGCCTGCGTAGAGCGCGTCGCCGATCCGGCGCATGATGTTGGTGAAGGTGCGTCCGGCGCTCGACAGGGCGAGCCGCGCGATCTGCCACCACACGCCGCTCTGCTTCACGTCGGTGCGGCCGGTTTCGTACAACTCCTTCGCCGAGGAACGCCGCACCTTGCCGCTGGAGGTCTTCGGCACGCCGCGCGGCGGCACCAGAACGATATCGTCGGCGGCCGAGCCCGCGACCGCGGTCACCACCTCGTGTGCGGCCGCGATCAGCCTGGCGCGCGCCTCCGGATTGGTCTCCTTGGTCTCCGCCATCACGATCAGGCGCTCGGTGCCGTTCTGCGGATCGGGCGAGCCGAACGCCGCGACGCCGCCCTTGCGGATGCCGGGGATCGCCGACACGCCTTCCTCGATCTCGTGCGGGTAGGTGTTGCGGCCGGCGCGGATGATGATGTCCTTGACGCGCCCGGTGATGTGGATGTCGCCGCCCGCGATGTAGGCGCGATCCCCGCTCTTGATCCAGCCGTCGTGGAACAGCTCGCGCGTCTTCGCCTCGTTGCGGAAATAGCCTTTCGTCATCGAAGGCCCACGGAATTCGAGCATGCCCTCGTGGCGCTCGCCGACCTCGTGGCCGGCATCGTCGACGATGCGTACATCGTTCTTCTCGATCGGATGGCCGCAGGCGACCATCTCGATCGCGTCGGTATCCTCCGGCCCGGCCGGCTCGGCATAGCTGCGCTTGGCGAGCGAGTCGCGCTTGATGCGGTCGATCTTCGGGCCGCGCCCGAACGGCGGGAAGCACAAGCCCACGCAGTTCTCGGCGAGGCCGTAGCTCGGCGACACCACACCCTTGTCCATGCCGTAGCGCTGGAAACGTTCGTCGAAGCGGCGCAAGGTCTGTGGCGAGATCGGCTCGGCGCCGTCGACGATGAAGCG
>DATEKY010000173.1:0-7291 GCA_035277225.1 Xanthobacteraceae bacterium | reverse complement strand
CGAGAGAGTGTCGATCGCGATCGCCGGCGCTTTGGACGGCTTGAGCTTGTCGACCGCGGCCGCAAGGTCGCAGGCGAATGCGGTGTCACTTGTGTACGCCTGCGCCGACCAGCCGGGCGGAGCCTCAAGGCGATTGTCGATTAGCCAGGCTGAAAAATCTCCGCTCGCGAGATACGCCAGCGCCCTGTCGCGGTTCGCCGGATCGAGCTGCTCAAGCGCGGTGTCGATCCCGATCGCCGTGTAATCCGAGCGCGAGAAGCAATGCAGTGCGAGCAGCACCTGCTCACCGCCGGAGAGCGTCGGCGGCTTGCGCGCCGCAAAGGCCGCGACGTCGAGGCCTGAGAACTCCGCATGCGCAGGCGCAGGCGCGCGATAGATCGCGATCTCGTCTGCGACCGTCGAGGAGAGACCGGAGAGTGCGCCTTCCGCATAGGGGCCGACGAAGAACGAGAGGCGTTGCTGCAGCCGCCGCATCAGCGCGGCGCTGCGGCCGGAGAAGTTCGCGCCTGCGAAGAATTCGCGCATTCAGCGCAACCCGATCGCCGCGACGAGACCCGCGAGGCCGGCGATGCCCCACGCGAGATCGGCCACCGCGAGCCGCGGCGCGGCCGCGTGCAAGGTGCCGTCGAGCCGCGCCAGCGTGCCCTCGACCGGCCACTTGTCGCGCGTGCGGCCGATCGCGATCACCACCACGGTGAGCCACACGGTCTGCACCAGCAGCCAGCCGTGGCGCAAATTGCGCCAGGAGAAGCGCCGCGTGATGATCCCGCCCGCGATCAGCGCGGTGCGCGCGCGGTCGATCGCGTGCAGGATCGTCTCGATCAGCGAGAGCGTCAGCACCAGCAGCTTCTTGGCGATCGCCGGCGCGGTGAGCGCGCGCACGAAGGCGAGCGGCGTCCATCCGGCGAAATGCAGGAACAGCGCCTGGATCGCAAACGCGATCGCGAACAGCCGCAGGCAGACCAGCGCCGCGTAGGCCGCAGCCGCGGCGCGCGAGCCTTCCACGCCGGCGGCGATCTCGTGCGGCGCGCGCCCGACGATGCCGACCCACACCAGCGCCATGAACGCCGCGAGCGGCAGCACGATCCCGGCCGACCATAAGAGCGCCGAGGCGATGCTGCGCCGGCTCGCCAATGCGAAGATCAGCAGCAGCGCGAGGATAACGGCGAGGCTTATGACGTCGCGCGCCACGATGGCCGCGGCGATGACGAGGAGGCCGAACGCGACCGCGCCGTTCGGCGTCATCGCGTGACGGGCTGCGCCGGGCGCAGCATGGCGATGAACTCGCGCGGCGTCGCGCGGTAGAGCAGGGCGGCGACCAGCACCTGCAGGGTCTTGTCGACCGGCTCGGTGGTCAGCCCGGCGAACAGCGCCGCGTTGAGGAGTTGCTCGCCGGTCTTGAGGAAGAACGCCACCACGAACGCGCTGCCCGAGCCGGTGACGCCGCCGAACAGATAGACCACGACCGGCGCCGAGACGATCGCCGACACGATGCCGGTGATGACGCCGTACATCACCACCTTGCCGAAGAACGGCACGGGCTGAAGCGGCTGGGCGCGGAACGTGTCGGTTGCGCGCGCGGTCAGCAGCGCCGAGACCAGCACGATCGCCAGCACCGAGAAGATGAACCAGGGCAGGAACGGATTGATCACCAGCCCGCTCAGGATCACGCCGATGAAGCCCGCGATGAAGGCGCAGCAGATCGCCGCCAGCCGATCGGGAAACAGCAGCAGCGCGCACAGGATGGTGCCGATCGAGTCGAGATAGATCGGCAGCTTGACGAGATAGACCACATTGCCGATGGCGAAATTGAGCGCGGCGCAAAGCGCGATCGCGACCAGCCGCGGCGTCGTGAACATGCGGATTCCCCAGACCCGGCGGCGGATTAGACCATATGCGTCGGGCCGAACAAGCGAAATTGGTCGCCTTGACAGCGCGGAATGCGCACGGAACAACGCACCCCCGCAAACGGAAACGAGCATGTTCCGATTCGCGACCATGATTCGCGCGCTCGTGCTGCTGGCACTGCTGGCCTGCGCGGGCCTTGCCTGCGTAAGTCTTGCCGCCGCCCAGCAGGCGCCGCTCGTCGGCATCGACCCGGTTCGCGCCGCGCTCGACCAGATCGAGTCGCAGTCGCGCCGCGGCGGGCTCGGCGTGCGGGCTTTGAGCGATCTGTCGCAGCGCCTCTCGCCGCTGCGCGACGACCTGCGCGACAAGCTCGCCGACCTCGAGCCGCGGCTGGCCGATCTCGACGCGCGGCTGAAGGGCCTCGGCGCCGCTCCGGCGCCCGGTGCGCCACCGGAAGATCCCACGATCGCGGCCGAGCGCACGCGGCTCACCGCCCAGCGCAGCGAGCTCGATGCCGCGGTGAAGCAGGTGCAGCTGTTGCAGGCGCGCGCCACGCAATTGTCGGGCGCGCTGTCGGACCAGCGCCTCGCTGCCTACGCCGAGACCATGTTCCGCCGCTCGCCGAACGTGCTCGATCCCTACTTCTGGCGCGACGTGGCGCTGGCGCTGCCGGAGGAGGGCGCGCGTCTCGTCAAGTTCGCGCAGGACTGGATCGCGCACGCGCGCGAGAAGGGCGGCCCCGCCCGCATGGCATCCGCGGGCGTTGCGCTCGCCGGGCTGCTGGCGTTCGCGATCGGCGGAATCCGCTGGTGGCGCCGGCGCGCCTTCATCGCGCGCATCGGCGCGCGCTACGGCATGGCGCTTGCCTCGCTCGCCGTGTTCCTGCGCCGCGCGCTGACCGCGCCGATCGCGGTGTTCGTCGTGCTCGAGCTGCTCGACCAGTTCCAGCTGGTTCCGCCGGATTACCAGCGCTTCGTCGCCGGGCTGATTTTCGGCACCGCGATCGCGGCGCTGGCGCGCGCCGCTGCGACCGCCGTGCTCGCGCCCGACGATCCGGCGCGCCGGCTGGTCAGTTACGACGACGGGACCGCGCAATGGCTCTCATCGCATCTGGTGTGGGGCGGCCGGCTGTTCGGCGCGTTCCTGGCGCTGCGCGCGCTGCATCGCACGATCGGCGCGCCCGAGGCGGTCGACATCGCGCTGCGCATGCTGTTCGCGCTCTCGATCGGCGCGCTGCTGGTGCATCTGCTCACCGGCCGGCGCGAGGCGGACGACGAGGCCGAGCCGCAGCGGCGTGTTCCCGGCGTGCGCCTGCTCGCCTGGGTCGTGGTCGCGCTGCTCGCCGGTGCGCTGCTCGCCGGCTATGCGCGTTTCGCCTCGTTCGCGGCGGGGCGCGTGGTGTTCACCGTCACGCTGGTCGCGACGCTCTACCTGCTGCTGATCGTCACCGACGCGGCGATCAACCGCACCATGTCGGCGGACTCGGCCGGCGGACGCAGGCTCGCGCGCCAGCTCGGGATCGATCCGCGCCGGCTCGGCCTGTTCGGCAAGCTCACCTCGGGCATCGTGCGGGCGCTGTTCGTGCTGATCGTCATTGCGCTCGCGATCGGGCGCTGGGAGGTCGCGGCGGGCGACCTGATCGAGGCGGTCAAGGGCGTCGCGCTCGGCATCCGCATCGGCGACTTCACGATTTCGTTCGGCGCGGTGTTCGGCGCCATCGTGTTCTTCCTGGTGGTGGTCGGGCTGACGCGGCTGGTGCAGCGCTGGCTCGACTCCGAGGTGATGCCGTACACCGCGATCGAGCCGAGTCTCAGGCTCTCGATCGTCACCATCATCGGCTATGTCGGCTTCATCATCGCGGTCGTGGTGGCGCTCGGGCAGATCGGCATCGACCCGCAGAAGATCGCGCTGGTGGCGGGTGCCTTGTCGGTCGGCATCGGCTTCGGGCTGCAGTCGGTCGTGTCGAATTTCGTCTCGGGATTGATCCTGCTCGCCGAGCGGCCGATCCGCGTCGGCGACCAGATCGTGGTGAAGAGCGAGGAAGGCTTCGTGCGCCGCATCAGCGTGCGCGCGACCGAGATCGAGACCTTCGACAAGGCGAGCGTGATCATCCCGAACTCGGAGCTGATCACCGGCGTGGTGAAGAACTGGACCCACTCGAACACGCTCGGGCGCGTCAACATCAAGGTCGCCGTCTCCTACGACTGCGACCCCGACAGCGTGATGGAGATCCTGAGCCGCTGCGTGGCGGAACATCCGGGCGTGCTGAAGCAGCCCGCGCCGGCCGTGATGCTCACCGAGTTCGCGCCAAGTGCAATCAATTTCGAGATCTTCTGCATCGTGGCGAACCTGTCGGATCGGGGGCGGATCAAGAGCGACATCCACATCGCGATCCTGCGCGCGTTCCGCGCCTCCGGCATCGACATGACGCCGCCGCAGGACGTGCGGCTGGTGGGGACGGAGAAGCTGGCCTCGTAACTCGGTGAGCTCCTCTCCCCGCTCTTGCGGGGAGAGGGTTGGGGTGAGGGGCATCCTTACGGACCGCAGTATGTGGCGAGTCCCCCTCACCCGGATCGCTTCGCGATCCGACCTCTCCCCGCAAGCGGGGAGAGGTGAAGACGGAGAGCACCGGCCGGACTTCCAAACTTCGCCTTATTCATCTTTCAGTTACCATTTCGCGGCGTTATCGGGAGCCGACGGGGTTTGGGGACGAGGGATGAGCGGCTCGCTGATTGCCGAATGCATGCTGCGGCTCGCGGCAGCGCTGGCGTTGCTCGGGCTCTCCGCCTGCGCCGGGATCGACGCGCCGCCTCCGTCCGGCCAGCCGAGCTTCTATCGCAACCTCGCCGAAGGCGGAGAGCTCGATCCGGCGGCCGCGCAGTCGATGATCTCGGGCTATCGCGCCAACAACGGGCTCGGCGCGGTGGCGCTCGATCCGGCCCTGATGAAGCTCGCCGAGGAGCAGAGCCGCGCGATGGTCTCGCGCGACAAGCTCGACCACAATGTCGGCAAGGGTTTCCAGCAGCGCATCAACGGCTACAACGCCAAGGTCGCGGTCGAGAACGTTTCGGCCGGCTACCACACCCTGGCCGAGGCGTTCTCGGGCTGGCGCGATTCGCCGCCGCACCGCGCCAACATGCTGAAGTCCGGCGTCACCCGCATGGGGATCGCGGCGATCTACTCGCCGCGCTCGAAGTACAAGGTGTTCTGGACGCTGATTTTGGCGGCGCCGGACGACAGGCGGGGGTGACGCAGTTCGTAGCCCGCATGGAGCGCAGCGGAATGCGGGGTGTCGGTGCGGCGCGTGACCCGGATTTCGCTTCGCTCCATCCGGGCTACGAATTACGCAAGCATCCCGAACATCTCTTTCCCGTACGTCCTCCGCGCGTCCGCCCAGAGCGGCTCGACCGCTTTGGCGAACTGCGCATGCTCGTCCGCCGTCAGTTCGGCGATCTCGCAGCCTTCATCGGCCAGCGCCTTGCGCGCGCTCGCGTCCTCCTCGATCGCCAGCTCACGCTGATACGCCACCGCGGCAGTGACCGCTTCACGCATGGCCTGCTGCAGGTCGGCCGGCCACGCCTCGAACGAGTCGCGGTGCAGGAAGATCGGCCGCGAGATGTAGAAGTGGTTCGTCACCGAGTGGAATTTGTGGAACTTGTGCACGTGGTAGGTCACCGTGTTGGCGAACGGGTTCTCCTGCGCGTCGATGGTGCCGGCCTTGATGGCGGCGATCGCCTCGGTCAGGTCCCAGCGCAGCGGCACCGCGCCGAGCAATTCGAAGGTGCGCGCCTGCACCTCGCTCGGCAGCACGCGGATGCGCATGCCCTTCATGTCGGCCGGCGTGCGGATCGGGCGCAGCCGGTTGGAGATGTGGCGGAAGCCGTTCTCGAACCAGCCGAGGATGCGATAGTTCAGGCGTTCCTCGATCTTCTCGCTAAGGAATTTCCCGAGCGTGCCGTCCATCGCGCCGCGCGCCTGGTCGCGCTGCGAGAACAGGAACGGCAGATCGACGAAGCTCAGTTCCGGTACGCGGTCGGTGAGATAGCTCGACGACTGATAGCCGAGCGTCAGTACGCCGCTCTCGACCAGCCAGAGAATATCCTCGGCGCGATAGCCGAAATCCATGATGTTCCAGACGTACTTTACGTCAATGCGGTCGCCGAACTGCTGCACCAGCCGGTCGCCGATGAATTTCAGCGATTTGGAAAAGCCCGTGCTGGCGGGCCCGTAGCCCCCCATGCGGATCGCAATCGGCTTCATGGCGTGTCCCCGGTGTGGCGCGCTGCATAGCAGTTCCACCCAGCCTCACCTAGACCTGAACCGCATGGCTCATTAGGGTCGCGCCCGCCGGGTCCCATATGCTTCCGAACATTCGCAACTACGAACAACTCTATCGCGAATTCCGCTGGCCGCAGCTCGCGCGCTACAATATCGGCGTCGATGTGTGCGACCGCTGGGCCGCACTTGATGCCTCGCGCCTCGCGATCCTCAACGTGCGCGCGGACGGCCGCACCGAGGAGATCACGTTCGGCTGGCTGCGCGAGACCTCGAACCGGCTCGCCAACACGCTTGCCGCCCACGGCGTCGCGCGCGGCGACCGCGTCGCGATGCTGCTGCCGCAGGCGCCGGAGGCGGCAGCCGGCCACATCGCGATCTACAAGCTCGGCGCCATCGCGGTGCCGCTGGCTATTCTGTTCGGCGTCGATGCGCTGACCTACCGGCTGCAGAACGCCGGCGTAAAGGCCGTCATCACCAACGCGCAGGGGCTGGCGAAGCTCAACGAGGCGCGCGCCGCGCTGCCGGAGCTTTCGCTGGTGCTGTCGATCGACGGTCCGGGCGAGGGCGCGCTCGGCCTGCACGAGACGATCGCGCGCGCCTCCGCTGACTTCACGCCGGCCGATACCACGCCGGACGATCCGGCGCTGATGATCTTCACCTCCGGCACCACCGGCCAGGCCAAGGGCGCGCTGCACGCGCATCGTGTGCTGCTCGGCCACATGCCGGGCGTCGAGATGCCGCACGAGTTCTTCCCGCAGCCGGGCGACCGCTTCTGGACGCCGGCCGACTGGGCCTGGGCCGGCGGCCTGCTCGACTGCCTGCTGCCGAGCCTGCATCACGGCGTCGCCGTGGTGGCGCGCCGGTTCGAGAAGTTCGACCCGGAAGAGGCGTTCGCCTTGATGGCCAAGACCGGCGTGCGCAACGCCTTCATCCCGCCGACGGCGCTGCGCATGCTGCGCTCCGCGCCGAGCCCGCGCGGGCGCCACGCGATCCACCTGCGCACCATCGGCTCGGGCGGCGAGTCGCTCGGCGCCGAAACCTACGAGTGGGGCCGCACCACGTTCGGCCTCACCATCAACGAGTTCTACGGCCAGACCGAGTGCAACCTGGTCCTCTCGTCGTGCGCCTCGATCGGCGTGTCGAAGCCGGGCGCGATCGGCAAGCC
>DATEKY010000172.1:0-13117 GCA_035277225.1 Xanthobacteraceae bacterium | reverse complement strand
CTCGGCCGAAACGTTCGCGGTCCCCATGCGGAACACGAAGGAGCCGCGCGAGGGCGGCTGCTCGGTGTCGCGAACGATGTTGTAGAGGCTGAGCTCGATCGCGGCACGCGTCAGCGATTCGGCCTGCACGCGCTCGTCGTGCACCGTGAACGCGGTCGCGGTGTTGATGACATAGACCGCGATGACGGCCGCGAGCGTCGCCAGCGCCGCGAGAATCCACAACACCGCAACGATGATGAAACCGTCATTGCGGTCGGTGCGGCGAAAACGCTGCGCGAGACGTGCCAGCATGGATCAGCCCGACGGTTGTGACGGTTGCGACGGTTGCGCCGGTTGATCGGGGCGGTTGAGGCAATCGGCGATCACCTCGGCGAGCACGCAGTCGTTCGGCATCTCGGCGTGAATGAACGTTGCGGTCGAGACCGAGAGCGTGCGGTCGGTCGCGGCGTCGCGCAGTTGCACGCGCACCGCCTTGGGAAGCTGTCCCTCGCCGCGCCACACGCTGCGCCACACCCGGTCCGGACCCGCATAGGCGAAGGTGATGCGATAGGGCGCGCGCACCAGCACCACGGGATCGCTCGGCCGCGCCTGCACCTCGATGCCGTCGCGCCCCATAGGCATGAAGCGCGCGCGCTGGCGCACCGTCGTCAGTCCCTTGTCGCTGCCGATCTCCTGGATGCGGATCAGCTCGAGTCCCGGCCGCGTGTTCGGCCCGAGCGCGGTGCGCAGGAACGTCACCGACAGCTCGCTGCCGTCGAACACCGGCTGGCGCACGTTCGCACCCGCGGTGACGAACTCCGCCGCCGCGATGTCGGCGACGATGCGCTCCAGCCCGAGCGCGAGCAGCTCGACGCGCTGGACCCGCCCGAAACTGCGATTCCAGTTCGGCAGCCATTGCGCCGTCACGGTCGCGATCGAGGCGAGGATCACGCCCATCAGCGCGGTCGCCAGCAGCGCCTCCACCAGCGTGAACCCCGCGATGCGCCTGCGTCGTTGCGCGCGCCTGTTCATTGGGCTTGCACCCGGCGCAGACGGACGGTGTTGATCTGCAGGATCGGCCCCGACGGCGACTGCACCCGCACCACCACGGTCTGCGGCACCCACTCGGTCTTCTGCGGGTCGACGAAGTCGGCATAGAACGGCAGCACGTCGACGCGCCAGCGGTGGCCCGCGGCCTCGCCGGAGAAGTTTCCCGGCCCGAGCTCGCCGCGCTCGGGCAGCCCGGTCATGATCGCGCGCGCGGTCTCGACCAGTGCGAGGTGCCCGCTGACCGCGCGCGCGCCGCGGGTCGTCACCGCGATCAGCGAGCCGATCGCCGCCAGCGTCACCGCCACGACCGAAAGCGCGACCAGCACCTCGATCAGCGTGAACCCTTCGGTTCCCCTGGTGCGTTTAAAGTTCATTGATCGGCACAACCTCGACCGCGCCCGTCAGCCAGTTGACGCGCACCTGATAGCCGACGCCGAGCCGCGTCAGCGCGATCGCCCCGCCGCACGACATGCCCGACGAGAAGAAGCGGATCGTCGGGCCCGCCGGACGCGAATTGCAGCGCGCCGCGAGCAGCGCGTCGAAGCGCACATCGTCCGGCACGCGGATCGAGCGGCCGGTGGCGCCCGACCGCATGACGCGCGCCGGCGCGTCGATCTCGGTCGCGATCTGCACGCGATTGCGGATCGCGGCGTCGCGGTCGAATTTCAGCATCGCGGCGGCTTCCACCGCATACGATTCAAGGCGCGCGCGCGACGTGCCGCGCGGCAGCCCCGGGATCACGATGGCGGCAAGGATCGCCACGATGGCAACGACCGCGACGACTTCGATCAGCGTGAAGCCGTCGGTCGCGCCATCCTCAGCGCTGCCAGCTCGTGATGTCTTGTGCCGCGCCTGTTCCACCTTCCGTTCCATCCGAGCCGTAGGAAAGGAGATCGTAGGTCCGGCCTTCTTGTCCGGGCGCACGATAGACGTAAGCGTTGCCCCAAGGGTCGGGCGGCACGGCGCCGCCCTTCAGATACGGCCCGTTCCAGGCCGAGATATTGCCGGGACGGCGCACCAGCGCCGTCAACCCTTCCGAACCTGTCGGATAGCGTCCGGTGTCGAGGAAGAACAGGTCGAGCGCGCTGCCGAAGCTCTCGATCTGGATCTTGGCAGCCTTGGCCTTCGATTCGGTCAGGTAGTTGAGTACGCGCGGGCCGACGATGCCCATGATCAGCGCGATGATCGTGATGACGACGAGCAGCTCGACCAGCGTGAAGCCGCGCTGCGTCCGCGCCGCCTTCCCGCGCTTGCGATCCAGCCATTCCCCGACACGACGCATGACAAGCCCTAGCCGATGATCTGGCTGACCGAGAGGAGCGAGGTCATCACCGACACGATGAGCCCGCCCACGATGATACTGATCGTGATGATCGCCGCCGGGCCAGCCACGCCGACCACGCGATCGAGGCTGCGCTGGAGCTTGGCCTCGTAGAACTCCGCGACCCTTCCGGCGAGCATCGGCAACTGACCCGTTTCTTCGCCCAAACGTAGCATGCGCACCGCCATGGTAGGAAGCGCAGCGGTATCGGTCAGCGCGTCGGACAGCTTTCCGCCGTGGCGCACGCGCTCCACCATCCGCATCCAGATCGCCGGGTCGCTCGACGCCGCCATCATGTCCACCAGGATGCGCAGTGTGGTTGTAAGCGGGACCGCGCTCGCCAGAAGAACGCCGAGATTGCGGCAGAACAGAGTCGTGCGGTGATAGGTCAGGATCGGCCGGATCAGCGGCAGCCGCGACAGGAAGGATATGATCGCGGTCCGGGTCTTCGGCCGGCGCCACAAAAGCCAGCCGCCGGCGGCGAGCGCGACCAGCGCGAGCGCGAGTATTTCGCCGTGCGCCCGCAGGAATTCCGAGATGCCGATGAACATCAGCACGGTCGGATCGAGCTTGGCGTTGAAGTCGCGCAGCACGGCGGCGAACTGCGGCAGCACGAACAGCAGGAAGAAGATCAGCACGCTCAGCGCGGCGAACAGCACGAAGGCCGGATAGCGCAGCGCGTCGCCGAGCTTGCGGCGCAGCGCCTCCGCGCGCGCGCGCTCGCCGGCGAGCACTTCGAGGATTTCGCCGAGCGTTCCCGACGCTTCGCCGACGCGCACCAGCGCGACATACATCGGGGGAAACAAGGCAGGGTGGTGCGAGAGCGCCTCGCCGAAGCTTTCGCCCGACAGGATGCTGGAGCGGATCTTGCCGACCACCGGGCGCAGGCCGCCGACGTCGGTATCGCTCGCCAGCAGTTCGAGCCCGTCGTCGAGCCGCGCGCCGGCTTTCAGCAGCAGCGACAGGTCGAGCGTGAAGACCGTGACGTCTTCGGTCTTCGCCCGCTTGGTCAAGGTGAAGAACGTTGCGGCGGCGCCCGCGGCGCGTTCCTCGGTGACGGTGTCGACCGGAACGAGACCGAGATACTCGATGCGGCGCGCGACCTCGGCCGCCGTCGGCGCCGCGATCGAGCCGGTGACGATCTCGCCGGCCTGCGTCATCGCCTTGTAGCGGAAGTTCGGCACGCTTTATCCTTTGAGCATGATCTTGTCTGCGATCATGCTCATCTAACCGTGGTCACGCGCAAGACTTCCGCCGCCGATGTGACGCCCGCACGACATTTCGCGACCGCGTCCTCGATCATCGTGGTCATGCCGTTGCGCACCGCGGCTTCCTCGATCTCGCCCGAGCCGGTGTGCGAGCCGATCAGGCCGCGTACGTTCTCGGTCATTTCGAGACACTCGAACACGCCGGAGCGGCCGCGATAGCCGGTGCCGCCGCAGCGGTCGCAGCCCTTCGGCTCGTGCACGGTCTCGCCGGCCGTGAAACCGAGCATGCCGTAGCGCGGATCGGCGGTGAAGTCCTCGTCTTTCAGCGGATGCCTCGACTTGCAGCGATCGCACAGGATGCGCACGAGGCGCTGCGCCAGCACGGCGCGCAAGGTGGATTTCAGCAGGAATCCCTCGACGCCCAGATCGAGCAGGCGCGGCACGGCGGCCGCCGCGGTCTCGGTGTGCAGGGTGGTCAGCACCAGGTGGCCGGTGAGCGCGGCGTGGATCGCGATGTTCGCGGTCTCGGCATCGCGCACCTCGCCCACCATGATCACGTCCGGGTCCTGGCGCACGAAGGCACGCAACGCGTTGGAGAACGACAGTCCGATGGAGGGCCGCACCTGTGACTGGTTCACCCCGTGGATTTCGTACTCGACCGGATCCTCGATGGTCAAAATCTTGCGCGTCGATTCGTTCAGGATCGACAGCATGGTGGCGAGTGTCGTGGTCTTGCCGCTGCCGGTCGGGCCGGTGACGACGATCATCCCGTGCGGCAGCAACAGCAGCTTGCGCAAAATCTTCTCGTCATGCGCCGAGAGCCCGAGCTTGCCGATCTCGAGCAGGCCACGGTCGCGCGGCAGCAGGCGGATGACGGCGGACTCGCCGTGCTGCGTCGGCATGGTGGCGACGCGGATGTCGAATTCGGTGCGTGCCGCGCGGATGCGCGCCGCGCCGTCCTGCGGCAGGCGGCGCTCCGCGATGTTGAGCCCGGCCAGGATCTTGATGCGCGAGATCAGCGCGGCGGGCAGCACGCCGGGCGGTGTCGGCACCGCGCGCAGCAACCCGTCGACGCGCATGCGCACCACGAGCCCGGTGCGGAACGGCTCGATGTGGATGTCGGTTGCGCGCAATTCCATCGCGCGCTCGACCAGGTCGTTCACGGCGCGCACCACCGGCGCGCCGCTCGCGAGGTCGCGCAGGCTCTCGATGTCGTCGTCGGCGCGTGCGGTGGTGGGGTCCTCGACATCGGCCGAGACTTCGTCGTCCTCGCCGAGTCGCTTGGCGATGGCGATCGCGAGGTCTTCGTAGGAGCCGATTTCGATCTCGACCGGCACGCCGAGGACGATCTCGGCGGCGCGCGCCGCCGCAACGTCATTCGGGTCGGCAACCACCAGGCGCGGCTTCCCGTCGGCGTGCTGATACGGGAAGACCAGCGTTTCGCGCAGGAACCGGCGCGAGAACTTCGCCGTCAGCGCCGTCGCGGCGATCATCTGGGGGAGGGTGGTCCGGGGCAGCGAATAGAAACTCGCGACCTCGGTCGCAAAGTCATTTGCCGACAGATCGCTGACTTCCCAAAGGTCTCGCAGGGTCTTTTCGCCGGTGCGTCGGCCGGAGGCGCTAAGTTTCGATAGTAAGCTGCCAGCATTGAAATGCCTGCTGCTTAAGTATTCCACAAACTCGTCTATAATATTTGTGGTCATGGACATTATCTCTTCGCTGAACGGTCCATGTTTTCGAGGTGTGGATGATAGATTTCCCTGCTTGACAGGGTGAGGAATATTTACCATGGGAAATGAAGTGGTGTCAATTTGCTCGGCCGTGACTCTAGGCTATGCTTGCCTGAATTTGGCCAGCCTGTTCGGGCAGTAGGTCTTCTGTCGAGTGCGCTGTGCGCAAAAAGGGTGGGCACTGTGCGGAGTACCCGGGGGTCGCTGCATCGCCGCGCGATAGCGCGTGGACGGGTGCTCGCGTCCGTGCTGGCGCTCTCGGCGCTCACGGCATCCTGTAATTTCCTCACCACCGAAGACGATCCGCGCCGGCCGCCCGACGTGTTCGACAAGGTGCGCGCGGTCGATCTGCTGCCGCGCTTCCCGAAGCCGACCGGAACCACGTCGACCGGCTCCGGGGAGGGCTCCGCTCCCGCCACCTATTTCGGGACCGCCACCAGCGCGACGGGGCCTTCTCCCGGCGTCGTGGGTGCACAACCGGCGGCGAGCGGCGAGGGCTTCGAGCTCAATTTCGAGAACACGCCGATTACCGGCGTGGTCAAGGTCGTGCTCGGCGACATTCTGCAACTCGGCTACCTGATCGATCCGCGGGTGCAGGGTACGGTCACGCTCGCCTCCGGCCGTCCGGTGCCGCGCAGCGATCTTCTGTTCGTGCTCGAGAGCGCGCTCAAGCTCGGCGGCGCCTCGCTGGTGCGCGATCGCCGCGGCTACATGGTGGTCCCGTCCTCGGAAGCGGTCGGCAGCGGCCGTGTCGATACCGCGGAACGCACCGAGCCCGGTTTCGGCATCACGGTGGTGCCGTTGCAATACGTATCCGCCGCGACCCTCTCCAAGCTGATCGACAGCTTCGCCGTGAAGCCCGGCACGGTGCGGATCGATTCTGCGCGCAATCTGGTGCTGATCCAGGGCAACGGCGCGGACCGGCGCAATGCGGCCGATACCGTGGCAAGCTTCGACGCGGACTGGATGCGCGGCCAGTCGGTCGGCATCTTCCCGGTGCGCAACAGCGCGCCCGATCCGGTCATCACCGAGCTTGAGCGCATCATGGACTCGGGCGAAGGCGGCCTGAGCGCGAGCCTGGTGAAGCTGCAGCCGATCGCGCGCCTTAACGCCATTCTGGTCGTCACCAGCAAGCCCGCGCTGCTGCGCACCGCGCAGACCTGGATCGCCCGTCTCGACAAATCCGACACGGCCTCGACGGGCGTGAAGGTCTATCACGTGCGCTATGGCGACGCGCGCCAGATCGCGACGCTGCTCAACGACATCTTCGGCAGCGGCCGCCAGGGCGGCGCGCTCGACAGTCCGACCAACCAGATCGCGCCAGGCGCGGGCGTGGCCACGTCGACGAGCGCGGACAGCGGCTTCTTCCAGCAGGGACTGCGCATCCCTGGCGCACGCACGCAGCCGGGCGGGTCGTCCACCGATTCGCGTCTCTCCGGCGGGACCGGCGGCGCCGGCGCGATCAACCCGTCGGGCGTCGGCGCGGCTGACTCGATATCGAGCCGCAGCGGCCCGTTCGGGCGCGGCGCGAGTCCCGGCACTGCCGGCGGAAGCGGCTTCCCGGGAATCGGCAGCGGGGCCGGCGGCGGCACGCCCGTGCTCACCAATGTTCGCATCACCGCGGATCCGGTCAACAATACGCTCCTGATCTACGCCAATCAGGAGAACTACCGCATCATCGAACAGACGCTGCGCCAGCTCGACCGGCCGCAGCTGCAGGTCTCGATCGACGCGACCATCGCCGAGATCACTCTCAACGAGAGTTTGAGCTACGGCGTGCAGTTCTTCCTCAAGAGCCGCGATATCGGCGCGGGCGACGACAAGGGGTCGGGCCTGCTGACCCGCGGCACTACTGCGGTGCTGGGCCGCGCCCTGCCGGGGTTCAATTTCCTGCTCGGCACCGAGGCCGAGCCGCGTCTCATCCTCGATGCGTTGCGCACCGTCTCCGACGTGAAGGTGCTGTCCACGCCGTCCGTCGTCGTGCTCGACAACCAGGTCGCGACCTTGCAGGTCGGCGACCAGGTGCCGGTCGCGACCGCCAGCGCCACCGTGCTGACCGGCACCGGCGCGCCGGTGGTGAACACGATCGATTATCGCAACACCGGCGTGATCCTGCGCGTCGTGCCGCGCATCAATTCCAATGGCAATGTCCTGCTCGACGTCGAGCAGGAAATATCCAACGTCGCGGCCGGCAGCGCTGGCAGCCTGACGCCGACGGTGTCGCAGCGCCGGGTGAAAAGCTCGATCGCGGTCGCGAACGGCCAGACCGTGCTGCTTGCCGGCCTGATCAGCGAGCGGTCGGACAGCGGCCGCAGCGGCCTGCCGCTGATCGACCAGCTCGGCGAGTTCGGCAAGCTGTTCGGAGGCAACAACAGGAGCGCGCAGCGCACCGAGCTCATCATCTTCATCCGGCCGCAGATCATCCGTGACGGCGTCGATGCGATGCGCGTGGCCGAGGAGCTGCGTACCAAGCTGCGCGGCCGGCTGGGCACCACCGACCCGAACTATCGCGTCCGCTAGCGCGTGATCCTTCGGACGAGATCAGGCGCAAACAAGGAGCGCATGACTCAGCGCATTTTCGGTCTTGATCGCCTGAGCGAGGGAGCGGCGCCGCTGCGCGTTGTCGCTGCGTTGCTGGCGCTGATGGCGGCCGGCGTCGGCGTCAGCCTGTGGGCCGCGCCGGGCGTGCCCGGATGGCTCGGCGCCGGCCTTGCCTTGATCGTGCTCGCCATCGCGGTGATCGACGCGCGCCTGTTCATCATCCCGGACGAGCTGACGATCGCGGGCTTCGTGCTCGCGCTGATCAATGCGGCGGTGATCTCGCCCTTCGACCGGTGGGAAGCGGTCGGCGTTGCGCTGTTGCGCGGCGCCGTGCTGGCGCTGCTGTTCTTCGCTCTTCGCACCGGCTACCGGCGGCTGCGCGGCCGCGAAGGGATCGGGCTCGGCGACGTGAAGCTCGCGGGCGTTGCCGGCGCGTGGCTTTCGCTGGTCGTAATTCCGATTGCGGTCGAGATCGCTGCGCTGGCGGCCATCGCGCTCTTTTGCGCGCGCCACTATGCGGCCGGCAAGCCGATCGATACCGCGCTGAAGTTTCCGTTCGGGTTGTTCTTCGCGCCCGCGATCTGGATCGGCTGGCTGCTCGACACGCTGCTGTTCAGCTAGCGCGTTTCAACTGCGACAGTATCAGTGCGACAACGACCCCCGCGCAGGCGGCGAGCGCATCCACCACGAAGTCGCTGAGGCGTGGATGCCGTCCCGGCGCATAGAACTGCGCGAGCTCGATCGCGGCCGCAAACAGCGTGAGTGCGATCGCGTGCTGCGCCGCGCGGTTCGGATAGCCGAGCCCGATGGCGAGACCGGCCGCCAGGAAGATCGCGACGTGCTCGAAACTGTGCGGCAGGAACGTCACCGGCCGCATCGACGGCGTGACCAGCGACAAGGCGCCGATCGCCGCGAGGCAGAGCCACCCGCCCGCCTGGAACAGGCGCGTCACTGACGCGCCTCGGCCATGCCGGCGGCCGGCGGGGCGGCTTTCCACGCCGGCGCGATATGCTGGCGCAGGATGCGGCGGCCCGCGATCCAGAGATAAATCCCGCAGACGGCCTCGCCCGCGATGACGCCCAGGATCGACCACGCGACGGTGGTGACGCTGAGCAGGATCGATACTGCGCAGAGGCCGACAAGCGCGCCGAACGTGGTCGCGAGCGCGACCGGCCTGAAGTGGCCCGCGGCCTGGATCAGCGCGAGCGGCACATTGTAGGTGAGATAGATCGCCGCCGCGGTGCCGCACAGCGTCACGACCAGCGGCATCGCGGCATGATCGAACTTGCTGCCGAAGATATGCGCGTCGAGATACGGCCAGATCAGCCAGATCGCGGCCCCCGCAGCTGCGCACATCAGCAGGATCAACCCGCAGGCCGAATAGATCGTCAGGTTGAGCCGCCGGTAATCGCCCTCCGCGAGCGCTCTGACGAAATCTGCGCGGAACACATTGAGAAACGCGACGAGGACCTGACGGATCGGATTGAACAACACGTAGCCCGCCGCAATCGGCGCGTAGGCGGCCGGTCCCGCGATCGCGGCGACCAGGAACATGATCCCCTGACTCTGCACGTTCCACGTCGTCGCGCCGAACACCGACCATGCGATGTCCGGCCAGATGCGCCAATAGCGTCGCCGCACGCCCGCCCGCAGGCTGACGCGGATACGCAGCCGCAGCGCGCGCAGCGCAACGCCGATGGCGACCAGGTTGGCGATCGCGAGCGCCGCCAGCACGCTGGTGACGCGCTCACCCTCCTGATCGAGCCACAGTGCGGCCGCGACCAGGGCGATTCCGCTCGCGGTGTAGCTCACATCGGACAGTGTCACCGCGGCCGTCGCGCGCCGCGCAAACATCGCGGTGCGCAGGTGAAAGCGCAGCATCCACAATCCGACGAACGCCCCGCCCGCAAGCGCCTCGATGCCGTGACCGAGCGTGACGAACAGGCCGGCCGACACCACCACGCCGATCAGGCAGGCGAAAACGGTCGCGACCGAGCCGAACACGACATCCTGGAAGTTCACCGCACCCGGACTTTTCAGCCGCGGCATGTGCACCGCCGCCGGCACGGCGACGAGCGCGTTGACGTAGTTCACCGAAATGCCGCCGAGCACGAAGGCGATGGCGAAGACGCCGAAATCGTACGCGCTGAACATCCGGATCAGGATGAGGTTGAGCGCGAAGTGAAAGCCGCTCTGGATGCCTTCGCCGCCGAGCGACAGGATGAAGCTTCGGATCAGGCGCGGAAGGTCATGCATGGCTATACCCGCGCCAGATCGCGCGCGGCGCGCGTTTCGGCCTTCGCGGTCAAACGGGCGCGCACGATCCCTTGGAGCTGGCGCGCGATGGCGGGCGCTGCGAACGTCGCCTCGAAGCGAGCGCGGGCGGCGGCGCCGTAGCCTTTCCACTCCTCGGGCTTGGTCACGATGTCGCGCAGCGTGTGTGCGAGCGCCGGCACGTCGTTCGGCGCGACGATCCAGCCGCTGACGCGATCCTCCACGATTTCGGGCAGGCCGCCAATGCGCGCGACCAGCGGCGGGCGCCGATGCGCCATCGCCTCGATCGCGACGCGCCCGAGCGCTTCCGGCAGGCGCGACGGCACGACCACCATGTCGGCCCAGCGGTAGAGCGGCGTCGGATCGGTCTGGAACGGCTCGAAACGCACGATGGATTCAAGGCCGGCATCGCGTACCGTCTTGCGCAGGGCTTCCTCGCGCACGCGGTCGTTCTCGAACGTTTCGCCGACGATGCGCACATCGAGGCGCCGCGCGATGCCGGGCGCCAGCGATGCCAGCGCTTCGATCAGCAAATCCTGTCCCTTGATGCGGTTGACGCGGCCGAGCATCAACACGCGCAGCACCCGCTTGCCGTCGTAGTTGTCGGGTTGCACATCGGCCGGCACCGCGATGCCGTTGTACACGACGTGCTGCGGCCGCGTGTCGGGCAGCTCATAGGCGGCGCGCGTCGCCTTCGAATTGAAGATCGTCTCGCAACGCGTCCATCTCAGCAGGCGGCGGAACAGCGCAAGCTTGGCGCCGTCAGGAATCTCGTGGACATGCACGATCGTCTTGCCCGCGAAGAAGCGCGCCGCGAGCAGATAGTCCGCGACCATCATGGTGTTGATGTAGACGAGATCGGCGCCGCGCATGCGGCGCATCGCACGGGCGAGCGCGAGCGGAAGCCGAAACGGCGCGCTCGCGATCAGCTTCGCCAATCCGCGCCGGCGCAGGATGAACAGCGGCTCGATGCTGACGCGGCTCGCCAGCGCGCGCAGCGGCGCGGCAATCGGTCCCTCGCGCGGCAGCACCACCTCAATCTCGGCTTGCGGCCACGCCTCGCGCAACGCCGCGACCGAGTCGATGAAGCACCGGTCGGAGCCGTAGAGCTCGTAGCCTTGATGAACGCAAACAATCCGCATGGCCGCCGTGTGGATGTCAGAAAGCCGCCCCTTCTGCACCAGCCGTCAAGGTCCACGATTAGCCGGCGCGAGCAACGCAAATGTGGTGGCGTCGTTAATGGCGGCGCGTTCCCGCGCACACGGTTAATCGCTGCAAGGCATGGCGCTTGCGACACGCGAATGCGTGCGCGCGCTCCGTCCCGCCTTGGGACGGAGGCTGTGCCGTTTGAGGTCGCCTGATGTCACCTCGTGTATTGATCCTCGGAACGCGCGGCGTCCCCGCAGCGCATGGCGGCTTCGAGAGCTTCGCCGAGAAGCTCGCACTGTTCCTGGTCGAGCGCGGCTGGCGTGTCACGGTCTACTGCCAGGACGACGTGGCGGCGGTCACGCAACGATTCACCGTCGATACATGGCGCGGCATCGAGCGCGTGACCGTGCAGGTCGCCGAGACGGGCGCGCGCGGCACCGTCGCGTTCGACTGGCATTCGACGCAGCATGCGAGCCGTCAGGACGGCGTGTGCCTCGTGCTCGGCTACAACACCGCGATCTTCATGGCGCTGCTGCGCTGGCGCGGCAAGAAGATCCTCATCAACATGGACGGCATCGAGTGGAAGCGCCCGAAATGGAGCGCTCCGGTGCGCGCCTGGTTCTATCTCAACGAATGGCTCGGCGCCTGGCTCGGGCACCGGCTGGTGGCGGATCATCCGGCGATCGAGGATCACCTCGCGACGCGGCGCCCGCGCGGCGCGATCGCGATGATTCCGTATGGCGGCGACGAGGTGGTGGCGGCATCCGCCGCGCCGCTCGCCGCGCTCGGCGTGAGCCCGCAAAAATACCTCGTCTCGATCGCGCGCATCGAGCCGGACAACAGCATCCTGCCGATGGTCGAGGCGTTCTCGCGCAAGCCGCGCGGCGCGAAGCTCGTCGTGCTCGGCAAGCTCGAAGATGGGAACCCTTATCACGCGGCGCTCAGGGCGGCGGCGAGCGAAGAGGTGATCTTTCCCGGCGCGATCTATGGCAAGAGCGTGCAGGCTCTGCGCCTCCACGCACGCGCCTATTGCCACGGCCACACCGTCGGCGGCACCAACCCGTCGCTGGTCGAGTCGCTGTGGTGCGGCAATGCCGTGCTGGCGCATCGCAACCGCTTCAACCAGTGGACCGCGGGCGCGGAGCAGTTCTTCTTTGCCGATGCGGATGAATGCGAGCGCATGATCGAGCGCATCCTGACCGACGATATCGCGGTCGCGCGCGCCGGACGCATGGCGCGACTGCGGGCCGCCACGGACTTCGTCTGGACCGACATTCTCTCGGCCTATGAGCGCGAACTCGCCGCGCTCGGCGGCTATCGGCTCGAACCGCCGAAATCCGAACCCGTCGCGCCGCTGCCGTCCGCGCGGCAGGCCTGACCGTGCTCAGCCGGCGCGGTGTCGTCGCGGGCATCGGCGCCCTCGCGATGCCGTCCGTCGTTCGCGCGCAGTCACGCGGACTGCGCCTGCGGCGCGGCATGAATCTCTGGCCGTGGTTCTCGCTGACGCGCGAGTTTCCTGCGCCGCGCACCGACTATGACTGGCCGCCGTTCCAGGCCGGCCGCGCGATCCCGGTGCGTGGCGATCTCGCAACGCTGCGCTCCGCCGGCATCGACTTCGTGCGCTTGCCCGTCGATCCCGGTCCGCTGCTGGCGTTCTCGGGCGCGCAGCGCGAGCGCCTGTTCGCCGACATTCTGGGCGCGGTCGAGCTTTGCAACGACGAAGCGCTGACCGTCATCGTCAATCTGCATCCGAACGGCGCGACGCATCACTTCAATCCGCGCAACCTGGTCGGCGACGTGATGGCGCCGCTGTTCCCGCGTTACCTTGGCCTCGTGCGTGATGTGGCGGCGCGCCTCGCCAGGCT
>DATEKY010000171.1:0-2853 GCA_035277225.1 Xanthobacteraceae bacterium | reverse complement strand
TTCGACGTTGCCGCGATAATCGATGCGCTCGTCCACCACCTTGCGCAGGTAGCGCTCGACCAGCGGCACCGGCTTGGTCCAGGTCAGGTCGTAGAGCCGCGGCATCCGCAAGGTGCGGATCTCCAGCACGTCGCGGAAGCCCTTGGTCGTGATCAGGCCGACGCGCGCGCCCTTGCGCTCGAGGATCGCGTTCGACGCGACGGTGGTGCCGTGACGGATCTCGTCGATCGCGCCGCCCGCGAGGCCGGTCTCGGCGAACAGCTCGGCAAGGCCGTCGACGATGGCGCGCGCATAGTCGTCGACGCTCGACGACACTTTCTTGGTATGGATCGAGCCGTCGGAACCCAGAACCACGATGTCGGTGAAGGTGCCGCCGATGTCGACACCGACGCGGAGCGAGATGGCCATGGCGCTTACTCGGCGGCCCGGTTGAGTGCCACCGGATCTTGCCACTGGACCTTTGGCACCTCGCGCCAGCCGCGTGCGGCGGCGATCTCGGCACGCAACTTACTGGTCGCTGCTTCGTCGACACGCCAGGCCGCGGTGTCGACGATCACACCGTAATCTGCCTTCGCGCGTGCTGCCGAAATGTACTCGTTGCGCACGTCGCGCAGCACGGCCTGCGCATCGCGCTCGAGCGGATCGCCCCAGCCGCCGCCCCCGGCGAGCACGTGGCGGAACACGTCGCCCTTTTTAATCGTCATCGTGAGCTTGGACGGAAGCAGCTTTCCGCCCTCGTCCGGATTGAGATAGTTCTCCGAGGGCTGGCCGGGGCTGCCGCCGTAGAGCCCGAACGGCCGATGGTCGCGCCGGTCCGAGCGCACCTGCAGCATGCCTTCATGCTCGAGGAAGCGATAATCGCGCCGGAACGGCACGCCGCCGCGCAGCTTTCCGGCGCCGGCCTTGTCGGTGACGAGCTCGTAGGCCGTCACCGCAAGCGGCATTTCGGCTTCGGTCACCTCGATCGACTGCGACGCCATGTTCGCCATCATGTGCGAGTTGCCGTTGAGCCCGTCGGCCCATGGGCTGCCGCCCCAGGCGCCGCAGGTGAAGTCGACATAGACGAACGGCTTGCGCGCCTCGTCATAGCCGCCGATCGAGATGCCGGTGTTGCCGCCGTCGCCCGCCGCCGTCACCTTGTCGGGCAGCATCATGGCGAGCGCGCCGAACATGCAGTCCACCATGCGGAAGCCGGTCAGTCCGCGCGCCGCGCAGGCCGCCGGCAGCACGCCGTTGCCGATCGTGCCCGGCGGGCAGATCACCTCGATCGCGCGGTAGACGCCCTCGTTGCTCGGGATGTTCTGCGGCAGCACCGAGCGCACCGCGCAATAGGAGGCGGCCTTGGTGAACGACAGCGTGTTGTTGATCGCGCCTTTCACTTGAGGATTCGTGCCGGTCCAGTCGACCGTCATCGAGTCGCCGGTCTTGCGGATGGTGACGAACAGGCGGATCGGCTTGCCGTAGTCGATCCCGTCGTCGTCGATGAAGTCCTCGAAGCTCCATTCGCCGTCGGGAAGCTTGGCGAGCTCGGCGCGGGTCAGGCGTTCGGCATGGTCGAGCACCTCGGCCATCAGGCTCTTGGTGCGCGCCGCGCCATACTTGCCAACGAGATCGGCGAACTGCGTCTCGGCGATGTGACAGGCGGCAAGCTGCGCGCGCAGGTCGCCCTGCACCTGTATGGGCAGGCGCACGTTCTTCTCGATGAACGTCATGATGGTCTTGTTCAGCTTGCCCGCCTCGTACAGCTTCATCGGCGCGATGCGCAGCCCTTCCGCGTAGATCTCGGTCGAGTCCGACGCGTTCGAGCCCGCGACGCGGCCGCCGACGTCGGAGTGGTGGCAGCAGGTGCAGGCGAAGGCGAGCCGCTCGCCGCCGTGATAGAGCGGCTTGAAGATGAAGATGTCCGGCAGGTGCATGCCGCCGTCGAACGGGTCGTTCATGATGAACACGTCGCCCGGCCCCATGTCGTCGCCGTAGTGGCGCATGATCGAGGCGAGCGCGGTCGGCACCGAGCCGAGATGCCCGGGCAGGGTCAGGCCTTGCGCGACCAGCCGGCCGTCGGCGTCGGCAAAGCCGGTCGAATAATCCATGTTGTCCTTGAGCACGCCCGAATAGGTCGTGCGAAAGATCGTCAGCGCCATGTCGTCGGTCATCGAGAACAGCGAGTTCTTGAAAAGCTCGAAGACGATCGGATCGAAACTGTCAGACACTGGGCCTTCGCTCCGTTATGTGAGACCGAACAGCTGCGCGGCATTGTTGCCCAGCACGGCATCCTTTTCCGACGCGCTCAGGAACGCGCAATGCCTGCGCACGTAATCAACGCTTTGCCGATAGGTGCAGAAACGCTCGACATTGGGCATGTCCGAACCCCACACCAGCTTGCTCGCGCCGAACAGGTCGCGCATCTGCCGGGTCAGCTCCTGCGCCTCGGGGTAAGGGTATTCCCACACGCCGCCCCAGGTGATCGGGAACATGATCTCGATCAGCAGATTGTCGCGCCGGTAGGCCGCGAGCACCTCGGGCGGGAAGTCCCACTTGCCGCTGCCGGCGAAATGCGCGACCGGCGGGCCCATCACCAGCACGAAGCGCGTCGCGGGATAGCGCTGCATCAGCCGGTCGAGCGCCATCAGGTTCGCGATGTAGCTTGGCTTGTCGTAGTTCGGGGTCGACGACAGCTCGACGAAAGCCGGGAACTTCCATTTGGCGATTCGATCCCAGAAGGGGCGGAAGTCGTCGTGGTCGAGATTGCGCGCGTAGCCGTGGCGCGAGAAGTCGTGCGAGTAGTAAAGCCCCTTCAGGCCGAGCGCATGTGCGCGGTCGGCTTCGGCCAGCACGTCTTCGCGGTCCGCCATC
>DATEKY010000170.1:0-12905 GCA_035277225.1 Xanthobacteraceae bacterium | reverse complement strand
AAGGCCGAGCAGGAGCGGCACGGCGCGATCCCGGGCGCGCTGCATGCGCCCTACGGCGACCTGCGCCACAACATCGCGCCCGGCGGCATGCTGCGCGCGCTCGCCGACAACCGGCGGCTCTTGTTCTACTGCGCCTTCGGCGAGCGCTCCGCCATGGCGGTGCAGGCCGCGCAGGATGCGCGGCTCGCAACGGCGTGCCACCTGCAGGGTGGCATCGACGCCTGGCAGAAGGCGGGCGGGCCTTTGACCCGATGAGCAAGCACAAGGTCGCGGTTGTCACAGGAGCGGCACACGGGATCGGCCGCGCAACCGCGCGCCTCCTTCTGGACGAAGGCTGGCTGATCGGCGCGGTCGACGTCGCAAGGCCCGAGCTCGAGCGTGCCTTCGGCAAGCTCGCGCGCCGCGTCCTGCTCATCGAGGGCGACATCGGCGACGAGGCGACGGCGAAACGCGCCGTCACCGAGACGATCGAGCGGTTCGGCCAGCTCGACGGCGTCGTGTCCAACGCCGGCATCATGATCCGCAAGCCGATCCGGCAATTGACCATCGCCGACTGGCGGCGCGTGCTCGACGTCAACCTCACCGCCGCATTCCTGCTGGCGAAAGCCGCGGAGCGGGCGCTGACTCAGACCAAGGGCGCCTTCGTGTCGATCGCCTCGACGCGCGCCGCGATGTCCGAACCCAGCACCGAGGCCTATTCGGCCTCCAAGGGCGGGCTGGTGGCGCTGACCCATGCGCTCGCGATCAGCCTTGCGCCGGTGCGGGTGAACTGCGTCAGCCCCGGCTGGATCGCCACCCGCGACTACGACAAGCTGCGCCGCAAGGACCACGCGCAGCACCCGGCCGGCCGCGTCGGACGGCCCGAAGACATCGCCGAGATCGTGGGATGGCTGCTCGACGGCGAACGCTCCGGCTTCGTCACCGGCGCGAATTTCACCGTCGACGGCGGCATGACGCGGAAGATGATTTACGCCGAATAGCGCGTTCAGCTTTTCACCGCGCCCGCGGTCAGGCCGGACACCATGTAGCGGCGGAACACGTAATAGATCGCGGCCGGGGGCAGCGCGTAGATCAGCCCCGTGGTCATCAGCAGCTCCCACGGCGAGTCGTCCGCGGCGAGGAAATTGCCGAGCGCCACCGCGAGCGTGACGTTGGTATCCTTCGACAGCAGCAGGAACGCGTAGAGATATTCGTTCCACGCCAGAAGCAGCGCGTAGGTCCCGACCGCGACCAGCGAAGGCATCATCAGCGGGATGTAGACCAGCCGGAACAACTGCATCGGCGAGGCGCCATCGACGATCGCCGCCTCGTCGAGCTCCACCGGCAGCTTGTCCGAAGCCTGCTTCAACACCCAGATCGCATAAGGCGCCGCGATCGTCACCATGGCCAGGATCAGCGCCCACTGGCTGTTGAGCAGGCCGTAGAGGCCCATCGTGCGGTACATCGGCACGGCGAGAAACGCCGCCGGAATGAAATAGGTGAACAGCGCGAGGTTCATGATCGCGCGCCCGCCCTTCACCTTGAGCCGGCTGATGGCGAAGGCCGCGGCAGTCGCAACCAGCAGCGTGATCACGCCGGTCGCGACCGCGATCACCAGCGAATTCCAGAACTGCTCCCAGAAATGGTGCAGGTAGAAGTGCTCCTGGCGGAACACGATGCCGAAGTTGCGCAAGGTCGGATTGTCGGGCCAGAGCTTGCCGGAGAACGCGGACTCCTTGGGCGAAATGGCGAACAGCATCAGGTGATAGATCGGCAGCAAGGTCCAGATCAGCACCGGAATGCCGATCAGCAGCAGCTTCGCCTCGGTCGCAATCTCGCGTGGCGAGGGGATCCTCATCGCGACAGCCGTTTCATCATGAAATAGACCAGCGGCAGGACGAGCGGCATCGCCACCACGATGGCGCCGATCGACAGGTCGACCTGGTCGAGCCGCAGATAGCGGATGCCGAGCGTCGCGAGCACGTGCGTCAGGTCGCCAGGACCGCCGCCGGTCAGCAGATAGACGCTGTTGAAGTCGCCGAGCGTCCAGATCATCGACAGGATCGTGCAGGTCACGTACAGCGTCTGCATCGACGGCCAGGTGACGTACCGGAATTTCTGGAAGCGCGAGGCGCCGTCGACCGAGGCGGCTTCGTAAAGATCGTCGGGGATCGACAGCCGCGCGGCGATCAGGATCAGCGTCCAGAACGGCAGCGACTTCCAGATGTGCACCAGCATCGCCATCCCGAGCGCGATCGCCGGATCGTTGAGCCAGTTCGGTCCGTCCTCAAACGTCAGCCGGAAGATCAGCTGGTTGATCACGCCCCATTCGGGATTGAGCATGAAGCGCAGCGACATGATGGTGGGGATCGACGGCACCGCCCACGGCAGGATGAACAGCACCGACAGCCATTTGATCCAGGTTCGCGCCTGAACGAAAAATCCCGACAACAGCAGCGCGACGATCATCTTGAGATTGATCGCCACGATCAGGAACACCAGCGTGTTCACGACCGAGCGCGCGAAGATCGGATCCTCGAACAGATGGGCATAGGTTTCCGGCCGCCGCGCGACCCAGAAGCCGTAACCGATCGGATAAAGAACGAAGAAAACGAAGACCAGCACGTAGGGGACGATCAGGATCAGCCCCCAGGCCTGCCACGGCGTCATCCATGCGGAAACCGGCGTGCGGCCGGTTCCGGTCGGATTGAGCGCGATCGAGGACATGCCCGTTCACCTGAGGTGCCCCGGCCGCGACGCGACCGGGGCGGTATCGGTGTCAGCCGGCAACCTGCTTGATGCGGGCGATCATTTCATCGACCGCCTTTTCGACCGGGACCTTCTCGCTGACCACGCGGTTCATCGCCTTGGCCCAGACGTTCTCGTTGTTGAGGATGGTGAACTTGTAGTTCTTGGTGAACTCGAAGGTCACCGTACCGGCCTGGTACTGGTCGTGCACCGCCTTCTTGTGGCGGTTTTCCTGCCAGAACGGGCTCTGCTGCGCCTTCTTGGTGACCGGGTACCAGCGGCCGAGCGCGCCCTCGACATAGGGCGTGAGGTTTTCTTCCTGCAGCATGAACTGCACGAATTCCTTCGCCTTCGCCTTGTTCCTGGAATCCGCGAAGATGACGCCGACCTTCACGGCGGTGCGATAGACCATCGGCTTGCCGTCGGGCTTGTTGGGGAAGCCGGCGGTCGCGATATTCTCGGCCACGTTCTTCTTGGCCTGGTCGCGCTGCTCCTGGGTGAGCGTCGGATTGTTCGCGTCGTCGACCCATTTGGCCACGATCGAGATCGTGGCGTTGTGGGTGAGGATCGACGTCTTGTTGTGGAACGCGACGTTGTTGTCGGGGTCCTTCCAGTTCGTCGAGGAGGGCGGCGTGCAGCCGCGCGTATAGATGTCGGTGTAGTCCTTGAGGGCGCCGATCAGCCCCTGCTTCACCTTCGGATCGTCGACCAGCAGCTTGCCGCTGTCGTCGACCAGCTTGACGTTATAGGCGTCCATGAAGGTGAGGAACGAATAGAACGAGTCGCTCGAATCCACGCCCATCGGCTGGCCGATCGCGAAGATGCGCGAGCCGGTCTTCTGGCGATAGCCCGACTGCACCTTGTCGCACCAGAACGACCAATACTCCTTCCAGGTCTTCGGAATGTCGGACTCCTTGAAGCCCGCCTGCCCCAGCATGTCGATCCAGTACTGGATGTGCATCGTCTGCTGCTTCATCGGGAAGGCGTAGTAGGCGCTCTTCTTGGCCTTGTCGTTGTGCAGGAAGGTCGTCTCGACCGTGTTCGGCGCGAACTGCGCCTTGAGCGGATTGATGATGTCGGAAATGTCCTCGAGCTTGCCCTCGAACGCCCATTTGCCGGCAACCTGGAAATCGAACACGTCACCATAGGCGACGTCCGGCGGCGTCCCGGAATCCATCGCCGCCACGGTCTTCGGGATCATGTCCTGCGGCGAGTACTGCGAGATGTCGATCTTGATCTTGGTCTTCTCTTCGAACTTCTTCACCGCGGCGAACAGCGCGTCATCCTCGGCCTTGTAGAAGCCCTTGCCCCAGAAGACCGTCAGCTTGTCCTGCGCGGACGCAGGACCGCCCGAGAGCAGGAAAGCGGCCGCGACCGCGCCGGCGAGATATCGGTACATTCGTGTTCCTCCCAAATTTGTGCAGCGATTTTGTTTACGCCTGCGGCCGGCCGAAAAGGCCGAGCCAAAACCTTGGGTCGAGCCCTAACATGTTAGCGGTTGTCCGGCAAACCACCGTCCGGACGGGACAAGCTTCAAGCATTTGTCGCGTTTTCGACGGCGAACCGGTGTCCACTTCGCCGGAAAACGCTGTCGTGGCGCCGATCCTTTAGTGCAGGATCTGGCTGAGGAACAGCTTGGTGCGCTCGTGTTTCGGATGCGAGAAGAACTCGTTCGGCTCGTTCATCTCGACGATCTGCCCGGCGTCCATGAAGATCACGCGGTTGGCGACCTGGCGCGCGAAGGCCATTTCGTGGGTCACGCACAGCATGGTCATGCCCTCCTGGGCGAGCTGGACCATGGTGTCGAGCACCTCCTTGACCATTTCCGGGTCGAGCGCGGAGGTCGGCTCGTCGAACAGCATGATCTTCGGCTTCATGCACAGTGCGCGCGCGATCGCGACGCGCTGCTGCTGACCGCCGGAGAGCTGACCCGGATATTTGTTCGCCTGCTCGGGGATCTTCACCTTGGTGAGGAAGTGCATCGCGACTTCCTCGGCGTCCTTCTTCGGCATCTTGCGCACCCAGATCGGCGCCAGGGTGCAGTTCTCCATGATGGTGAGATGCGGGAACAGGTTGAAGTGCTGGAAGCACATCCCGACCTCGCGGCGCACCTCGTCGATCTTCTTCAGGTCGCCGGTGAGCTCGGTGCCGTCCACCACGATGCGGCCCTGCTGGTGCTCTTCCAGCCGGTTGATGCAGCGGATCATGGTGGACTTGCCGGAGCCGGACGGCCCGCAGATCACGATGCGCTCGCCGCGCTCGACCGCGAGGTTGATGTCGCGCAGCACGTGGAATTCGCCGTACCACTTGTGCATGCCGACGATCTCGACCGCGAGGGCGTTCGAGGGTTTGGTTCCGGTGGTCGGAGCAACCGCTGCGGCTTCGCTCATATCTTCGTCCTATCGTTCTAGCGGTGATCGCTCTTGGCCAGCCGCGCTTCCACGCTCTTGGCATAGCGCGACATGCCGTAGCAGCAGATGAAGTAGAACAGCGCCGCGAAGGCATAACCGGTCGCGCTCGTGGTCGGCGCCGCCCATTTCGGATCGATGCGCGAGACCTCGACGGTGCGCAGGAAATCGAAGATGCCGACGATCACCACAAGGGTCGTGTCCTTGAACAGGCCGATATAGGTATTGACGATGTTCGGGATGGTGATCTTGAGCGCCTGCGGCAGGATGATCAGGTACATCATCTGCCAGTAGCCAAGCCCGACCGCCATCGCGCCTTCGTACTGGCCCTTCGGGATCGCCTGCAGGCCGGCGCGCACCACTTCCGCCATGTAGGCCGAGGCGAACATCGCGATGCCGATCAGCGCGCGCAAGAGCTTGTCGGGCGAATAGGCATCCGGCACGAACAGCGGCAGCATCACGCTCGCCATGAACAGCACGGTGATGAGCGGCACGCCGCGCACGAACTCGATGAAGATCACCGAGAACAGCTTCACGGCCGGCATGGTCGAGCGCCGTCCGAGCGCGAGCAGGATGCCGATCGGCAGCGAGAACACGATGCCGACCCAGGAGACGACGATGGTCACCAGAACGCCGCCCCACAGCGAGGTGTCGACCCGGCGCAGCCCGAGCCACTCCGCGCCGTTGAGCAGGATGTAGGAGACGATCGGCACGACGACGAAGAAGTATAGCGCGCCGAGGTCGCGCCGAGGCGCTTCCAGCCACAGCAGCCAGAAGATGCCGATCGCGAGCATCGCGAAGAACACGTCGACGCGCCAGCGCTCCGGGATCGGGTAGGAGCCGTAGATGAAATAGGCGAAGCGGTCCTTCACGAACGGCCAGCAGGCTCCGACCTCCGGCCGCTGCGCGGTCGGCAGGCAGGCCTCGCGGTCGGTGCCGGTCCACACCGCATGCGTGAACATGAACTCGATGAACGGCGGCACCAGCCAGATCACCAGCAGGATGCTGATGATCGTGAGCGCGATGTTCGAGGGGCTCGACAGCAGATTGGCGCGCACCCAGCCGACCACGCCGGTGGTCGCGGCCGGCGCGGGCTTCGCCTCGACCGGGGCCGCGCGGACGTAAGCGGTGCGGCCGGTTACACTGTCTTGCGTCGCGACTGCCATGATCTCACCGTTCGACCAGCGCGATGCGCGAATTGTACCAGTTCATCACCGTGGAGGTGACGAGGCTGATCGTGAGATAGACCGCCATGGTGATCATCACGACCTCGACCGCCTGGCCGGTCTGGTTGAGCACCGTTCCGGTGAAGATCTGCACCAGGTCCGGGTAGCCGACGAACACCGCGAGCGTGGAGTTCTTGGTGAGGTTCAGATACTGGCTGGTGAGCGGCGGGATGATGACGCGCATCGCCTGCGGGATCACCACCAGCTTGAGCGTCTGCCCCGTGCGCAGCCCGAGCGCGCCCGACGCCTCGGTCTGGCCGCGCGACACCGCCATGATGCCGGCGCGCACGACTTCGGCGATGAACGCGCCGGTATAGAAGGTCAGTCCGATCACCAGCGCGACCAGCTCGGGCAGGATCTCCATGCCGCCGCGGATATTGAAGCGGCCCTTCTCGGGGAATTCGAGCGTCGCCGGCATGCCGGCGAGGAAGAACGCGATGGTCGGCAGCCCGATGATCAGCGCGAGCGCGACCAGCGCGACCGGCGATTGCTGGCCGGTGCGCTCCTGTTTCTTGCGCGCCCAGTTGCGGTAGCCGAGCGCGCCGATCACGCCGACAATGAAGGCGCCCCCGACGAACTCCATGCCGGGCTGGAAGACCGGCGACGGCGCAAAGAACCCGCGATTGTTGAGGTAGATGCTGCCCGGAAGCGTCCAGCTGTCGCGCAGGTCGGGCAGCGCCTTGAGCACGGCATTGTACCAGAACAGCAGCTGCAGCAGCAGCGGCACGTTGCGGATCAGTTCGACATAGCCTGCCGACAGTTTCGCCAGCAGGAAGTTCTTCGACAGCCGCGCGATGCCGACGAGGAAGCCCACGATGGTCGCGAGCACGATGCCGATCGCGGCGACCAGCAGCGTGTTGAGCAGACCGACCCAGAACGCGCGCCCGTAGGTGCCGGCCTGCGCCGTGTATTCGATCAAGGTCTGCGAGATGTCGAAACCGGCGGTCTGGTTCCAGAAGCCGAAGCCCGACGCGATCTTGGCGCGGGCGAGATTGTCCGCCGCGTTGCGGACCGCCGAATAGGCGAGGAAAACGATGACGGCGCAGAGGATGACCTGATAGGCGATGCTGCGCACCTTCGGGTCGTAGATGGGCGAGACTTTAGGCGGACCGCTGTCCTGCGCGATGCTCATGCCGCTCCCCGAAAGAACGCTCAACCAGCGTTCACTCTCTCTCTCATCATGTCAACTCACCCGTGAGCGGCATGCAAGCCTTCCGCCAAAAGAAAGGCCGGGTGGCATGCCACCCGGCCCGGCGCATTGGAGTTCGGCGGGTGCTTAGCGGATCGGCGGGGCGTATTGCAGGCCGCCCTTGGTCCACAGGCCGTTCACGCCGCGCGCGATCTTCAGCGGCGAGCCCTGCCCGACGTTCTTCTCGAACACTTCGCCGTAGTTACCGACGTGCTTGATGATGCGGTAGGCCCAGTCCTTGGTGAGGCCGAGCTGCTCGCCGTAATTGCCTTCGGTGCCGAGCAGGCGCTTCACGTCCGGATTGGTCGACTTCATGCCCTCATCGACCGTCGCCTTGGTGACGCCGAGCTCTTCGGCGGTCAGCATCGCGTAGTGCGTCCACTTGACGATATCGAACCACTGGTCGTCGCCGTGGCGCACGGAAGGCCCGAGCGGCTCCTTCGAGATGATTTCCGGCAGCACGATGTGGTCGTCGGCCTTGGCGAGGCGCAGGCGCTCGGCATAGAGGCCCGACGCGTCGGTGGTGAACGCATCGCAGCGGCCGGAGTCATACGCCTTGATCGCCTCGTCGGCGCTGGCGAAGGTGACGGTCTTGAGCTTCATCTTGTTGGCGCGGAAATAGTCCGCGAGGTTGAGCTCGGTGGTGGTGCCCTGCTGCACGCAGACCGCAGCGTCGTTGAGCTCCAGCGCCGAGTTCACCTTCAGCGCCTTGCGCACCATGAAGCCCTGGCCGTCGAAATAGTTGATCGCGGCGAAGTTCAGGCCGAGCGAAGTGTCGCGTGAGGAGGTCCAGGTCGTGTTGCGCGCCAGCACGTCGACGTCGCCGGACTGCAGCGCGGTGAAGCGGTCCTTCGCGGTCAGCGCGACGAACTTCACCTTGCTCGGGTCGTTGAAGATCGCGGCCGCGAGCGCGCGGCAGAAATCGACGTCGAGGCCGGTCCAGTTGCCCTGCGCGTCGGGCAGGCCGAAGCCGCCGAGCGTGCCGTTGGCGCCGCAATTGACCATGCCGCGCGACTTGATGGTGTTGAGCGTCTGGGCCGATGCCGCGGAGGCGGCAAGAGCAATCGCCGCCGCGAGGGCGAGCTTGGTTACGGCACGTTTCATGAACCTTCTCCAGTCTAGAGGAATATCCTGGGCAGCCGTCGCAGACGCAAGAAACGGCCGGATGCCGCCAGTTGCGCAAGGGTTGTGCGCCTTTGCAAGGCGTAAATTGTCACCTCACGGACTCCCACGCCGCCCCCGAATGCCTCATCTCAGAACGATCCTTCAGACAGGTCAAGGGGTTGACCGTTGGGCTACTTGACGCAGTAAATGCCCGCAGGCGCTTGAGGATGAACAGATGAACCGGATACCCGAAGATCACGGCGGCGGCAGCGCGGAAAAGCCGTTGACCCCCGCGACCCGGCTGGTCACCGGCGGACGCGATCCCTTCGCGCAGCACGGCTTCGTGAACACACCGATCTATCGCGGCTCGACCGTGCTCTATCGCAACACCGAGGATTTCCTCCAGCGCAAGGCCAAGTTCACCTACGGCACGAAGGGAACTCCAACCACCGACTCGCTCGAGGTCGCGTGGACCGATCTCACCGGCGCGGCCGGGACGGTGCTGGTTCCGTCCGGGCTTGCGGCGATCTCGATCGCGCTCATGTGCTGCCTGAAATCCGGCGACCATCTGCTGGTGCCGGATTCGGTCTACCGGCCGACGCGCAATTTCTGCGACTCGGTCCTGAAGCGCTTCGGCGTCGAGACGACCTATTACGATCCCCTCCTCGGCGCCGACATCGCTCGCGAATTCAAGTCCAACACGCGCGCGGTGTTCACCGAGGCACCGGGATCGCTGTCGTTCGAGATGCAGGACATCCCGGCGATCGCCAGGGCGGCGCATGCGCGCGACGCGGTCGTGCTGATGGACAATACCTGGGCGACGCCACTGTTCTTCAGCGCGCACGCCAAGGGCGTCGATATCGCGATCGACGCCGGCACGAAATATGTGAGCGGCGCGTCTGACCTGCTGCTCGGTCTGGTCTCGGCGAACGAGCGCTGCTGGAAGGACCTGCGCGCAACTTTCGACACGATGGCGATCTGTGCCGGGCCGGAGGACGTGTTCCTCGCGTTGCGCGGCTTGCGCAGCATGCGGGTGCGGCTGCTGCATCAGCAAGAGTCGGGGCTGGCGGTCGCGCGCTGGCTCGGCCAGCGGCCCGAGGTCGCGCGCGTGCTGCACCCGGCGCTCGAATCCGATCCCGGGCACGCGATCTGGAAGCGCGACTTCACCGGCGCCTCCTCGCTGTTCAGCATCCTGCTCAAGCCGATGCCGGACGCCGCCGCGCATGCTTTCGTCAACGCGCTGACACTGTTCGGCATCGGCGCGTCATGGGGCGGCTTCGAAAGCCTCGCTATCCCGTTCGACTGCACCCCCTTCCGCACCGCGACCAAGTGGGCGCCGGGCGGGCCGGCGATCCGCTTCCACATCGGGCTCGAAGATGTCGGCGATCTGACCGCCGATCTGGAAAAGGGTTTCGCCGCGATGTGCAAGGTCGAGGGCTATGCGGCCGACGGCGTCTGACGGCTCTCGCGCAGCACGAAATAGAGATTGCGCAGATAGATGAACAGGCCGAGCCCCTGGCCCGCGATGAACACCGGGTCCTTGCGGTAGAGGGAATAGATAAAAAGCAGCAGGCCGCCGCCGATCGAGAAAATCCAGAACGCGGTCGGAATGACGCTGCGGCCGGCGCGCTCGGACGCGATCCACTGCACCAGGAAGCGCATCGAGAACAGCGCCTGCGCGATGAAGCCGAGCACGACCCACCAGTCGAACTGGGCGACGAACACGTCGTGCAGATAGGTCGTGAGACTGTTGAGCATTCAAACCTCCGAAACCTTCGGCACGTGCTTGCGCCGGCGGATCAGCCACCGCACCCCGGCAAGGTCGAGGATGCCGACCCAGAGCCGGTCCCACAGGCCGTAATTGGACACGCCGTGACGGCGCGGCCGGTCGATCACGTCGACGTACGCGATCGCGTAGCCGTCGCGGCGGAACAGCGCCGGCAGGAATCGATGCAGCCCGTCGAAATAGGGCAGCGCGAGGAACGCGTCGCGGCGGAACGCCTTCAACCCGCATCCCGTGTCACGGGTGCCGTCGCGCAGGATCGCGGCGCGCACGCCGTTCGCGATGCGCGACTGGAGCTTCTTGAAGCCGCCGGACCGGCGCCCGACGCGCTGGCCGGCGACAAGACCGATATTGGCGCCCTGCTCGAGCGCGCTCAGCAGCGCCGGGATGAACGAGGGATCGTTCTGCCCGTCGCCGTCGAGTGTCGCGACGACCGGCGCACGCGCGGCCGCGACGCCACTGCGCACCGCCGCCGACTGCCCACACGATGAGTCATGCTTGACCTGCCGAACCCAGGGGCGCGCGGCCTTCAGGGCCGCAAGTGCGGCCTCGGTTCCGTCGGTCGAGCCGTCGTTGACGAACACGAGCTCGAACGTCCAGCGTCCGTTCAGCGCGGCCGCGATCTCGTCGGTGAGCGGCCCGACATTCTCGGCTTCGTTGCGCACCGGAACCACCACCGAAACGGCGGGCGGCGTCCCGGTCAAGGGTTGGGCATCGGACATCGAAATCCCGTGAGTTCGCCGCGTTCCTATCGGCCGACAAGCCTCGCGGCAACCGACTTGATGCGGCGCCATGACGGGCCGGGCTTGGCGCGCACGGAGCCGTCGAATTCCGGCACGAAAGCGAGCCCGCGCGAGGCGTACCAGTTGCGCACCAGAATGGCGCCGAAGCCGCCGACGAAAGCCGCCGCGACCACGTCGCTGACGAAATGCGCCGTGATGATCACGCGGCTCAACGCGATGATCGCCGCAAAGATCAGCATCGGGATGCGCGCCTTCGGCCACAGCGCGGCAATCGCCACCGCCGCCGCGAAAGCCGTGGTCGAGTGCCCCGACGGCAGGCTGGCGTATTCGTTGCGCCACGACCACGGCATGTAGGCGAACGGCCCGACATCGGACGGGCGCACGCGGCCGATCAGGCGCTTCACGATGGTGACGAACAAGCCGGGCACCGCGATGGCGAAGAACAGGTAGCCGAAGCGCACCGCAAGGCTTGCCAACACGAGACTGCCGATACGGCCGGCGGCCGGCGTCGCCAGCGCTGCGGCGAGCACGATCAGGATGGCGAGCGGAACCAGGAACCAGCTGGACCGGCCGAAGTCGGTGATCTCGTTGAAGGTGTCGACGAGCCCTGGCGGCAGCGTGCGGACGAACGTCAGGCTGCGCGCGTCGAGGAACTGCATCGCGAGCGCGACCAGCGCGATGCCCGCGAGCCCGCCGAACGCGAGGCGCCGCCATGGCGGAAGCACCCGGCTCGCCTTGAAGCGGCGGGGCCGGCCGAGCAGCGCGACCCAGGCGGCGAGGTTGACGCCGACGCCGCGCAGCATCGGGACATCGATTGCCTTGCCGACGCTGAGGCTCATTGCGCCTCCGAGCGGTAGATCGCGAAGCTGATCGGCCGGCCGCCGTTGATGTTGAGGCTGTTCTCGAGCCGGCCGCGGAAACTATAGCGCAGGCCGTTGCGCTCGGCGCGCTGCGCGAAGGCGCGGTCCTGCCGGCTCTCGATGATCGCGAGGCGGCAGTCGCCGCCGCGCAGGATCTCGGCGGCGGTTGCGCCGTCGACCAGGCGCGTGCGCGTACCGGCGAGGAACACGAGGCTCGGCTCGTGATAGCCGGCCGCGGCTACGATGGGATTGCGGCATCCGCTCAGGCTGATCATCTCGGCCAGCGCGCGGCTCGGGAACACCGGCCGCATCAGCGGCAGCGCCACACCAAATACGGCGATCAGCATGAATTGCGCGCCGATCGTCGCGCGCACGAAGGAACGCTCCGCGCCCTCGATGTCGTAGAGCAGCCATGCATAGAAGCCGAAGATCGCCGCGCCCGCCGCGAAGGGCCAGCCGATCCAGCCGAACTGGCCGCGCATGTAGATCAGACCGACGATCGCGACAGCCGGAAGCACGGCGGCGAAGATCGGCCACATCACGGTGAAGCGCGTGAGGTGCGGATTGTTCGAGAGCACGCGTCGTTCGATCGCCGATGCGATCAGGATCGCGATCGCCGGATAGAGCGGCAGCACGTAATGCGGCAGCTTGGTGATGACCAGCTCGAACACGATCCAGCTCGGTACCAGCCAGGCCAGCAGAAAACGCGTCGCCGGCGCGCGCCGCTCGCGCCATACCGACGGCGCCACGATCGCGGCGAGCGGGGCCGCAGGCCAGAAGGTGAGCCAGAACAGCAGCAGGTAATAGCCCGGCGGCGCGCCGTGCGTTTCCTGCCCCTGGAAGACTTTCGCTAGCAGATCCTGCG
>DATEKY010000169.1:0-5952 GCA_035277225.1 Xanthobacteraceae bacterium | reverse complement strand
CGAAGATCTCGCCGTTCAGCTTGCCGCCCTTGGTCATCCGGAACAGTTTCGGCATCGGCCACGCGGGCGTATGGCTCTCCAGCCGCGCGACGGCGCGGGGCGACAGGATCAGGACGCCGTGGGCGGCCTCCCCGCCCAGCGCCTTCTGCCAGGAGAAGGTGACCACATCGAGCTTGGCCCAGTCGAGGTCCTGGGCGAAGGCGGCCGAGGTGGCGTCGCAGATCGTGACGCCCTCGCGGTCCGCCGCGATCCAGTCCGCGTTCGGCACGCGCACGCCGGAGGTCGTGCCGTTCCAGGTGAACACGATGTCGGATTTCGGATCGACCTTCGACAGATCCGGCAGCGCGCCATAGGGCGCCTTGATGGTGGTGACATCCTTGAGCTTGAGCTGCTTGGCGACGTCGGTCACCCAGCCTTCGCCGAAGGATTCCCAAGCGATCATGGTGACGGGGCGCGCGCCGAGCATCGACCACATCGCCATCTCGACTGCGCCGGTGTCGGAGGCGGGCACGATCCCGATGAGGAAATCCGCGGGCACTTCCAGCACCGCGCGCGTCTCTTCGATGGCGCGCTTGAGCTTCGCCTTGCCGCCCTTGGCGCGGTGCGAACGGCCGAGAAATGCGTCTTTCAGACCTTGGAGGGTCCAGCCGGGGCGCTTGGCACAGGGGCCGGACGAGAAGTGCGGAACGGCCGGCCGCACGCCGGGCATCGTGTTCGCCATGATCTATCCTTCCAGATAGAAGCCTCTCGTTGGGGAGAGGTGTCCCGCCGCCGCAAATACGGAAAGGCGGCTACGCCGTCAAGAAATTCGTGACGGCGCGCCCTGCAAATAAATTGATCGATGGTATCAAGGCCGCGTGCGCGGCCTTGCATCCGGCGGAGCCTTATTGGTGGGGCATGATCTTTTCCGAAAACCGGTGCCCATCCCGCATCAAGTGCGGGACAGGCTTTTTCGGGATCATGCCCTAGAACTTCCAGCCGGCCCCGATGCGCGCCGTATGGATGTGCATGTTGATGCCGTTGAACTCGCCGAACTGCACGTATTCGTATTCGCCACGAACGAACAGGTTGCTCCAGACGCAGAGGTCCATGCCGAAGCCCGCCGCATAGCCGTAGGCAAAAGCACCGACCTTATTGTCCGTGCGAGAATCAGCGAAATACGGCACCGGCGACTGGTTGAAGTTGACGATCTGCACCGAGGCGGAGCGAGCGACGTCGGCGCGGCCGAGCGCAAGGCCGACGAAGCCGTACGGCATGAACGTGCCGGCATCCACGCCGCCGCGCACGCGCAAGGTGCCGTAGTCGGTGATCTTGGTCGAGGTCGACGCAGTGATGAAAACGGTGTCGGGCGATCCGGCCGGCTGGAGGGCGAGCGAGTCCCCCGCCGCCAGCGCGAGGCTGGTGCGGTTGTAGGTGCCCTCGATGCCGAGGATCGCGCCGTCCCACTGCGTGTTGTAACCGATGAAACCGCCGAAGCTGGAGCCAGTCGTATCGGCCTTGCCGAGAACGCGCCAGTCGGACACGTTGAACAGGCTGAGGAATGTCGACTCGCGCAGGATGGACCCGACCAAATCCTTGCTCGAGCCGGCGAGGTCCGCGCCCGCAGTGTTCGCGCCGACATGCGCGCCGAAATAGAATCCGTCCCAGCGCGGGCCGCCCGGCTGGCTGATCACCGTCGATCCGCGCAGGAAACTGTCGCCGAGATCGGCCGCTGATGCGCTCTGGACGGCGCCGACAAGAGCGAGAGCGCAAAGCAACGAACGCAACCGCATGACCTGACCCTTTTGCTTGAACTCGACCTGATGCGTGCCGCGATCATCGGGCATTAACCTTAATGGACGGTTAGCCGCGCGAGCGTTCCGCAGCAGATCGGTTAAATTAGCGCCCGCAAAAATGAAGCGGCGCGGGCGTTTCCGCCCGCGCCGTCGTTTCGTTCGTCCGTCGTGGAGGTCGATCAGCCCTTGCGCATCAGCGGCGGCGCGTAGACCGGAGCCGGAGCGTCGGGCGCGAGCATCCAGCGCATGCCGAACTTCAGGTCATGCGAGTCGAGCTCGCGGAAGGTGTAGAAGGCGCGGGGCCCGTTGCCGGTCGAGCAGCCGCCCGACGCACAGTCGATGATGCCGGTGTTGACGTTGCCGAAGTTCATGTAGCGATACGCCAGCTCCATCTTGAAGTTGTTGTTGACGTTGTAGGCGACGCCGGCATGAACCGCCCAGGCGAACTTCCATTCGGAGAAGTCGCTCTGCGAATAACCGAAGCCGGTGGTGCCGTCGGAGATATAGCCGGTGTCGCTGAGACCCGTGATGGTGTGGCGCGCATAACCGGCGCCGGCGCCGACGAACGGGGTCAGGCACATCCAGGTGCCGAGGTCGATGTAAGCGTTGCCCATCAGCACGATCGCGGAATGCTGGCCGTCATAGACGTCGAAGCAGCGGCCGTTCGGACAGAATTCGGTGTAGCTGCCGATCGCCTTGAACTTCGACTTGGCGCGATACTCCGCCGTCGCGTCGAAGCGCAGCCAGGAATTCCACTGGAAACCGACGCCACCGCCGCCGAACACGCCACTGCCGAATTCCTTCTGGTCGATGCGCCAGCTCGCCGGCCACGTGAACCCGGAGTTGGTCTGCGTGAAGTCGAACGATTTGAAGTCCTGCGCGCCGACGCCGATGTCGCCGCGCAAATACCAGCCGCCGGCCATTTCCTCGACCTGCACCGGCGCGATCGGGCGCGGCTGCATGATCGGACCGAGATCGGCGGCTTGCGCCGACGTGAAGGCCGCCGCGAACGTCGCGCCGGCAATCAAAGCAACTTTCAGACTGCGCATGACTCCATCCTCATAGAACCAGCGGGCCTCTCGGCCCGACACACGGACGAACGATGGAGCGGATGCTGGCAGCTAAACTTTAAGCGGCGCTTAACGTTAAAACTTAACCCTGATATTCCGTTGACGGAACCTCGCGCGGGCGGGTGCGCGGCGTGCGAATTGTTGCGCCGATACCACGATTGTTTGCGCCCAGATTAATGCCGGCGCGCGGGTTTAACGGTTCTTTCACACGCCGTTAAGCGCGCGTTTACCGATGCGGCGCCGAAGAGGCGACAGTCTTTCACGCATGCCGGGGGATGGCCGACGCGGCATGCGGCGCCGCAGCGTCATCGGTGCTGTTCTGCGCGACGACGACGTCGGTCAGAACGCGACCAATCATCACCAGCACGGGGCTGCCGAGTCCGGACGCTTCGATCTCATCCGCGATGGTCGCGATCGGTGCCGCCACGATGGCCTGGTCGGGCCGCGTCGCATTCGCCACCGCAACCGCGGGCATTAACGGATCGAGCCCATGCGCGATGGCGCGCTCGCTCAACAGGCGCAGTGTCTTCTTCGGCATGTAGACGACCGTCGTCACGGCCGGATCGGCGAGGCTTCGCCAATCGATGTCGTCAGGGAGCTTGCCGTCGCGATCGTGACCGGTGACGTACTGCACGCGGCGCGCCTCTCCGCGATGCGTCAGCGAGACGAGCAGGCGCGACGCCGCGCCCTGCGCGGCCGAGATGCCGGGCACGACCTCGACCGGAATGTCCGCCGCATGGCAGGCCGCGATCTCTTCTCCGGCGCGGCCAAAAATCATCGGATCGCCGCCCTTGAGCCGCACCACGCGCTTTCCAGCCTTGGCGAGCTTGATCATCAGCTCATTGATCTCGCTCTGCCGGCACGCGGGCCCATGGCCGGTCTTGCCGACCATCATCTTCCTCGCCTCGCGCCGGGCGAAATCGAGAACGTCCGGCGAGACCAGATCGTCGATCAGAATGACATCGGCGGATTGCAGCGCGCGTACCGCGCGCAAGGTCAGCAGCTCCGGATCGCCAGGACCTGCGCCGACCAGCACGACGGAGCCCGCCTCGGGCGCAACGCCGCGCGTGTCCGCCATCAAGGCGTCGATGTCGCTCTGAGCCGGCGCGCGTTCCGCCGCGGCGACCGCGCGCTCGGTGAATTTTTCCCAAAAACGGCGCCGCTCGCGGAACGAGAGCGCGAGCGCCTGCACGCGCGGGCGCCATTCTCGCGCGGCTTCATCCCAGCGCGCAAAGCCGCGCGGGATCAGCGCTTCGAGCTTGGCGCGGATGGCCTGGCCGAACACCGGCGCGGCGCCGTCGGTCGAGATGCCGATGACCAGCGGCGAGCGGTTGACGATCGATCCGAACGAGAAATCGCAGAAGGCCGGCTTGTCGATCACGTTCACCGGTACGCCCGCGACGCGCGCCATCGCGGCGAACGCAGCAGCCTCGCGGTCGTCTTCGAATGCGCCGATCGCCATCGCGGCGTTGGCGAGATCGCCGGCCTCTATGGCGCGACGCACGATCGCGATGCCGGCCATCTCAACGAGCTCATCGCACGGGTCGAGCGCATAAACCTCGACCGATGCGCCCGCAGCAGCGAGCAACTCGGCCTTCCACGCCGCGGCCGCACTGCCGCCGGCCACGACCGCGCGCTTGCCGGCCAGCGCATAGAAAACCGGCAGGCGCGCGAGCGCCTCCATGCGCGGCGGGCGCGCGTCAGACGGCGTGCGTTTCATGCACGATCCTTTTCAGTTCCGGCAGGCACGAGCCGCAGTTGGTTCCGGCGCGCAGCGCCTTGCCGATCGCCTCGACATTGGTGGCGCGGTTCGACGCGATCGCATCGCGGATGACGTTCAGCCCGACGCCGAAGCAGGCGCAAATCACCGGGCCGGTTTCGGCGAGACCATCGGCGGCACGGCCGGACAGCACCATGCGGCGTTCGATATCGGCGAGCGCTTCCGCGTCGAGCAGCGCCTTGGCGGCGTCCCATTGCGGCGCGGCATCGGCGGGGCCGAGGAACAGGGCCGCATCGAGCCGCCCATCTCGAAAGGCTGCTGCGCGATAGATGCCGCGCTTCAAGTCGATGAACTCGGCGATGTCGCCGCCCAGCAGCGCCGCCGCGTGGTCGCGCCAGCGCCGCGGCTCCTCATTGGTGGCGATCAGCGTGCCGATGCCGCCGGCGAGCGCGACGCGCGTCCACCAGGTGCCGTCGGGGAGCGTTATGGCCGAGCGGGTCAGCGCAAAGCCGCGATACGCGAAGGTCACTGGCGCGATCGAGGCCGGCGTCGCCTTTGCCTCCGGCTGGCCGGAATGCGGATCGGTGTGCGGCGCGACCAGATCGCACGCGCGTGGCGCCGATGCGGTCTCGCCGTTCCAGTGGATCGGCACGAACACCGCGCCGCGCTGCTGACCTTCGCTCAGCGCCACCTTGAACACACCTGCGCCGTGCGCGGTTGCGACGCGGGCGAAGTCCGTGAGGCCGAGCGCTTGCGCATCGGCGGGATGCACTTCGACGAACGGCTCGGGCGCGTGTTGCGCCAGGCGCGGGCTCAAGCCGGTGCGGGTCATCGTGTGCCACTGGTCGCGCACCCGGCCGGTATTCAGCACGAAGGGATAGTCGTCCGACGCGGCGCTGCGCAGCGCAGGCGCTTCGGGCGCGACGAAGCGCGCCTTGCGATCTGGTGTGAAGAATCCGCCCTCGGCGAAGAAGCGCGTGTCGGTGCTCTCGCCGTCGCGGCACGGCCAGACGACCGGATCGAGCGCGTCGAACGATGCGTCGCTGATACTGGCGAGCGCGCCCAGATCGAAATCGCGCGTGCCGTCGTTCTCGAACGCCGACAACGCGGCGTGCTCGCGGAAAATATCGGCGGCGCTCTGATAGGCGAACGCGTCCGCAAACCCCATGCGGCGCGCGACCTCGCTCACGATCCACCAGTCGGGCCTCGCCTCGCCCGGCAGGGCCAGGAAGGCGCGCTGGCGCGAGATGCGCCGCTCGGAATTGGTGACCGTGCCGTCCTTTTCGCCCCATGCGGCGGCGGGGAGCACGACGTGCGCGCCGGCATTCAGCGTGTCGTTCGAGGCGACGTTCTCCGACACGACGAACAGCTCGAGCTTGTTCAGCGC
>DATEKY010000168.1:0-6024 GCA_035277225.1 Xanthobacteraceae bacterium | reverse complement strand
CTGGCCGCGATCCTGCCCAATCCGATCCGCCGCAGCGCCAAGCGCCCCGGTGCCGGCGTGAACCGCCTGGCCGGGATTTACCAGGCGAGAGCCGCCCGGTCCGGGTCCCTGGCCGACTGCGTCGTCCGGCGCTGAAACCTGTTGGCATGCATGATATTTTGCGAAAATGGTGCCGGCCCGGGGCAGGCTTTTCGGGATGAGGCCGGGGTCTAGCCATGGCCGGACCGATCCTCTATAAGCCCGCCTTCCCAACGATTTCGCGTGAACGGCAGCCAGGAGCGCCGGACGCCCGCAGGAGAGTTTCATGGCTGTTCCGAAACGAAAAACCTCGCCGTCGAAGCGCGGCATGCGCCGCTCGGCCGACGCGCTGAAGAAGCCGACTTACGTCGAGGACAAGGATTCGGGCGAGCTGCGCCGCCCGCATCACATCGACCTGAAGACCGGCATGTATCGCGGCCGGCAGGTGCTGAAGGTCAAGACCGAGGCGTGATACGTCCTTTGGCCAGGCTGCAGCGCCGGGCTTTGCCCGGCGCGAATTATTTTTGCCTTAGTGCGCGGCTAGCCAAACAGGTCTAACTTGGCCCGGACGGGGAGGCCCGCGTGATCGGTTTTCCGCTGCTGCTTATTCCGCTCGCGATCTACAACATGATCGCGTTCCTGACGCCCGGCGTCAGCTGGACGGACGCGATCTACCCGCTCCCGGTTCCCCTCAAGTCGGGCGTCAACTGGACCCCGAGCTGGGGCGACGTGCTGCTCGTGTTCACGCTGCTGATGTTGATGTTCGAGTTCATCAAGACGACGCGGCAGGGCAAATCCTTCGTCGAGCATTTCCTCGCGCTGCTGCTCGCCGGCGCAGCCGCGGCGGAGTTCTACATGGTGCCGCAGGCGGCGAACTCGACCTTCTTCCTGCTGGCGGTGATCTGCTTCGTCGACCTGTTCGCAGGCTTTGCGGCGTCGCTGCGCCGTGCGCGCCGCGCCGTCGTGGTGGCGGAGCCGGCGGTTGTGGTCGCACCTCGCGCCGAGCCGGCGCGGGTCGAGCCGGTCCGCATGGACCCGCCGCGGGCCGAGCCTGTGCCGTCAAACCCGTTCACCCGCGTCGAGCCCCCGCCGCCGCCCGAGCTGTCTCCCCGTCCCGAGCCGGCGGTCAGAATCGAGCCCGTGCAAAAGGTCGGCTCGTGAGCTAACGTCGGCGTCCCGCCACGTTGCTCTTCCCGGAAAAATGAAAACACGCGATTTCCACCTGCCCGGCCGCTCGCCCGTTTACGCGCGCGAAGGAATGGCCGCCACCTCGCACCCGCTCGCAAGCCTTGCGGCGATCGAAACCCTGAAAGCCGGCGGCACGGCCGCGGACGCCGCGATCGCGGCGGTCGCGGTGCTGTGCGTGGTCGAGCCGGCCATGACCGGCATCGGCGGCGACTGCTTCTGCCTGGTCGCGAAGCCGGACCAGCCGGTGTGGGGCTACAACGGCTCGGGCCGGGCGGCCGCCGCGGCGACGACCGAGAAGATGCTGGCCGCCGGCGTGAAGCACAAGATCGTCGCCACCTCACCGCATGCCGTCACGGTGCCGGGTGCGATCGAAGCCTGGGAATCGATCCTGAAAGCGCATGGCCGCTTCGGCCTCGACCGCGCGCTGCTCCCTGCGATCGGCTACGCCGAGAACGGCTACGTGGTCGCGCCGCGCGTCGGCTTCGACTGGGCCGAGCAGGTCGGCAAGCTCAGTCCGCATGCGGGCTCGGTGAAATACTATCTGCCGGACGGCGCAGCGCCCGCGATCGGCAGCGTCGTGAAACTGCCGGCGCTGGCCGCGACCCTGAAGGCGATCGCCGCGGGCGGCGCCAAGGCCTTCTATCAGGGCGCGATCGCGGACGACATTGCGGCGACCGTCCAGCAGAAGGGCGGGCTGCTCACCGCGGACGACCTCGCGCGCCACCGCGGCGACGTCGTCACGCCGATCAGCACGAACTATCGCGGGCTCGACGTGGTCGAGCTGCCGCCGAACGGGCAGGGGCTCACGGCATTGGTGCTGCTCAACATCCTCGAGCAGTTCGATATGGCAAAACTCGATCCGCTCGGGCCCGAGCGGCTGCACCTCGCGCTCGAAGCCGCGCGGCTCGCGTTCGGCGTGCGCGATACGCATATCTCGGATCCGGCGACGATGCGTGAGCCGGTCGCCGGTTTGCTCGACAAAGGTTTCGCGAAGAAGCTCGCCAGGCTGATCGATCCGGCCAAGCGCGTGCCGATGCCGAAGGCGCCGACGCCGGGCAGCGACACGATCTATCTCACGGTGGTCGACCGCGACCGCACCGCGGTCTCGCTGATCAACTCGCTCTACAGCGCGTTCGGAACCGGCATCTGCACCGAGAAGACCGGCGTGATGCTGCACAATCGCGGCACCGGCTTCGTGGTCGAGCCGGGCCATCCGAACACGATCGAGGGCGGCAAGCGCCCGATGCACACGATCATTCCGGCGCTGGCAATGCGAAACGGCCGCTGCGAGATGCCGTTCGGCGTGATGGGCGCGGACTACCAGCCGATGGGCCACACGCACCTGATCACCAACATGGTCGATTACGGCATGGACGTGCAGGCCGCGATCGATCACCCGCGCATGTTCTACGAGGGCGAGAAGACCGAGGTGGAGCGCGGCGTGCCGGCCGCAACCGTCGACGGCCTGAAGGCGCGCGGCCACACCGTCGGATTGCGCCCCGCGCCGCTCGGCGGCGGCCAGGCGATCGTGATCGACTGGGAGCGCGGCGTGCTGACCGCCGGCTCGGACCCGCGCAAGGACGGCTGTGCGCTGGGGTATTAGGCCCGCCGGCGTGCCGCGCGATCACCGATAGGGGATCGCGTACATCAGCCCGCCTTTGCTCCACAGGCCGTTCAGGCCGCGTGCCAGCTTGAGCGGGCTGGAAGCGCCGACATTGCGCTCGAACACCTCGCCATAGTTGCCAACCGCCTTGATGGCGTTCAGCATCCACTTGTTGTCCAGCCCCAGGCGCGAACCAAATTCGCCGGTCGTGCCGAGGAGGCGCTGCGCCGCCGGGTTCTGACCCTTGGCCTGCGCGTCGGCGTTCGCCGCGGTCACGCCGAGCTCCTCCGCCTCGACCAGCCCGTAGTGCACCCAGGCCACGAGGTTCGACCACGCCTCGTCGCCGTTGCGCGTGAAGGGCCCGAGCGGCTCCTTGCTGATGGTCTCGCTCAGCACCTGATAGTCGGCCGGGTTCGGCGCCGCCGTCGCGACCGCGCCGGCAAGCGCGGAGGCGTCCTGGGTCATGGCATCGCAGCGGCCGGAGAAGAAGGCCTGGTACATCGTGTCGACGCGCTCGAACACCACCGGCTGCCACGTGATATTGTTCGCGCGTGCGTAATCGCCGAGCGTCACCTCGTGCGTGGTGCCCTGCGCCACGCAAACCGTCGCGCCGTTCAGGCCGGCGACCTTGTCGACCTTGGTGTCGCGCTTCACCACGAAGCCCTGTCCGTCATAGAAATTCACCGGACCGATGCGCAGACCGATGCTGACCGCGCGCAGATAGGTCTGCGTCGAGTTGCGCAGCAGTACGTCGATCTCGCCCGATTGCAGTGCCGTAAAGCGGTTCTGAGCGGTGAGCGCCACGAAGCGCACCTTGGCAGGATCGCCGAAGATCGCCGCCGCCATGGCGCGGCAATAGTCGGCGTCGAGGCCGCGGAAATTGCCCTGCGAGTCGGGCGTGGAAAATCCCGCGAAGCCGGTGCTGACGCCGCACACGAGCTGGCCGCGCTGCTTGACGGTGTCGAGCGTTGCGGCGTGCGACGCGGTGACGGCCGCGATGGCAAAGCCGGCAGCAAGAAGCGTGCGTGTCATTGATCCCTCCCAGGATTGTCTTCAGTGTTGAATGGTCTTGATGACGTCATCGACCGCGGCGCCGAGCCGGTCGACGATCATGTCGATCTCCTGCGCGCTGGCGATGTAGGGCGGCGCGAGCAGCACGTGGTCGCCACACATGCCGTCGATGGTCCCGCCGGCCGGATAGCAGGCAAGGCCGCGCGCCAGCGCGGCGCGTTTGATGCGCGCATGCACCTTGAGGGCGGGGTCGAACGGCGTCTTGCGCACGCGGCTCGCCACGATCTCGATTGCGCGGAACAGTCCACGACCGCGGATATCGCCTACGTGATGGTGGTTGCCGAAACGTTCGGTGAGACGCTGCTCCAGCAGATTTCCCATCGTCACCACGCGATCGAGCAGGCCGTCCTCGCGGATGACGCGCTGCACCGCGAGCGCGGCGGCGCAGGCCATCGGATGGCCGAGATAGGTGTGGCCGTGCTGGAACGCACCCGAGCCGTCGCGCAGCGCATCGACCACGCGTCCCGATGCGAGCGTTGCGCCGATCGGCTGATAGCCGCCGCCCAGGCCCTTCGCGATCGCCTGGATGTCGGGGGCGATCCCTTCCTGTTCCCAGGCGTGCAACGTGCCGGTGCGGCCCATGCCGCACATCACCTCGTCGAGGATCAGCAGCGCGCCGTGCCGGTCGCATAGCGCGCGCACCGCGCGGAAATAGCCCTCGGGCGCGGGCACGCAGCCGGCTGTTGCGCCGACCACCGGTTCGGCGACGAAGGCCGCGACCGTGTCGGGTCCGAGGCGCTGGAATTCCGCCTCAAGCTCGGCGACGAGACGCCGGACGAAACCGTCTTCGGTCTCGTCGGCGCGTTTCTGATGATAGGCGAAGGCCGGCGTGACGTGACTGAAGGCGTCCGCCAGCATCGGCTTGTACGGCTCGCGCCGCCACGCATTGCCGCCGGCCGCGAGCGCGCCGAGCGTGTTGCCGTGATAGCTCTGCCGCCGCGCGATGAAGCGCGTGCGTTGCGGCTGCCCGATCTCGAGGAAATACTGCCGCGCCATCTTCAGCGCAGCCTCGATCGCCTCCGAGCCCCCGCTGACGAGGTAGGCGTAAGCAAGCCCGCCCGGCTCATGTCCGACCAGCGCGTCGGCGAGCTCTTCGGCCGCTTCGGTCGTGAAGAAACTCGAATGCGCATAGGTGAGCTTGCCGGCCTGGCGCGCCATCGCGTCGAGCACGCGCGGGTGCTGGTGGCCGAGGCACGACACGGCGGCGCCGCCCGAGCCGTCCAGCACCTCGCGCCCTTCGGCATCGATCAGCCAGACGCCGTGACCGCCGGCCGCGCGCGGCGGCGTCTCGCGCAGGCTGCGATGCATGACGCGGCTTTTGCGCGCGGGCGGGGCTTCGCTGTTCATGGTCATGATTTGCGATCCGTCTCCACGTATTGCGAGAGCGCGGCAAGCCTGGCTTCGGTTTCGCGCAGGCGCGATTGCGCCGGGTCCCCGCCGAGCATGAATGTCGCGGCACAGAGGGCCTGCGCGGACGCGATTGCGCCGGTGAGGCTTGGAAAGAAACCCGGGCCGGTCGCGGCATCGAACAGCAGAAAATAATCGGCTCCCTCGGCCATCGGCGCCGTCGGCGTATCGGCGAGCGCGATCAGCGCACATTCGGCCTCCCGCGCCGCATGCGCCGCGAGCACGCTCGACCGCGAGTATGGGGCGAACCCGATCGTCACGACGGCGTCGCCAGCGCGAAACGCGCCGAAATCGAGATCCTCCGGTCCCGCCCCGCCGACCAGACGGACCGTGTCGGGGCGAAACAGGCGGAGCTGATAATGCAGCAGCACCGCGACGCTGCGGCAGCTTCGAAAGCCGGCGATCCAGATCCGCCGGGCCGCATGCAGCGCCTTAGCGGCGGCGGCGACCGGACCGGGGGTAAGCCGCGACAGGCCATCGGTGTCGGCCGCGATCATTGCTGCCGTCAGGTCGGTGGTGCCCTGCGGGCCCTTTTCCATGCGGCGGACGCGGCCCGAGAATGGCGCAGCTGACGGCGGTCTGCGCGCCTCGATCAACGCCTCGCGAAAATCATCCCAGCCGGTGTGGCCGAGCGCCTGCGCGAGCCGGGTGAAGGACGCCGGCTGCAGACCCGCGGTCGCGGCGAGATCGCGCATCGAGCGCGTCGTGGCGTCGAAGTCGTTGCGGGCGATGAAGCG
>DATEKY010000167.1:0-7426 GCA_035277225.1 Xanthobacteraceae bacterium | reverse complement strand
CTGTTCTTCCGCAAGCACCGGCCGCTGATCGAGCGCGCGCTGCGCATCGAGATCGACGAGCGGATGGATGCCGCGGGCAACGTGCTGCGTCCGCTCAAGGAAACGGAGCTTGAAACGATCGCGCAGCGGTTCGAGCGCGAGGGCATCGACGCCATCGCGATCCTGTTCCTGCATTCCTACCGCAATCCGGACCACGAAATCCGCGCGCGCGAATTCTTCGCGCGGCGTCTGCCCAAGGCGTTCGTGACCGCCTCGCACGAGCTCTCGCAGGAATATCGCGAGTTCGAGCGCACCTCGACCGTCGCGGCGAATGCCTATATCGGCCCGCGCGTGCAGGATTATCTGGACGAGACCAACACGTTCCTCGAAGACGCCGCGTTCCGCGGCAAGTTCCTGATCGTGCAATCGAACGGCGGACTTTACGATTCCAATCAGGCGCGGCGCGAATGCATCCGCATGCTGGAGTCGGGGCCAGCCGCCGGCGTCATCGGCACGCGCGAGCTGTGCGCCAGCATCAAGCTGCCGAACGCCATCGCGTTCGACATGGGCGGCACTACCGCGAAGGCGGGCGTGATCCTCAACGGCGTCGAGCTGACCGCCGGCCAGGTGATGGTCGGCGGCTACAATGAAGGCCTGCCGATCCAGATCCCGATGATCGACATCGAGGAGGTCGGCACCGGCGGCGGCAGCATCGCGCGCGTCGTGACCGGCGCCGCGATGCGGGTCGGCCCGGAGAGCGCGGGCGCGGTGCCGGGACCGGTCTGCTACGGCAATGGCGGCAGCGAACCGACCATCACCGATGCGAATGTGGTGCTCGGGCGCCTGACGCCGGAGCTGTTCCTCGGCGGCGAGATGCATCTCGACGTCGAAGGCGCCAAGGCGGCGATTGCGGAGAAGATCGCGGGGCCGCTCAAGCTCGATGTCGTCGAAGCCGCCGACGGCATCGTGCGGATCGCCGTCACGCAGATGGGCAACGTGGTCAAGCGCGTCACCACCGAGCGCGGGCTCGATGCGCGCGAGTTCGCGATGGTGGCCTATGGCGGCGCGGGACCGCTGCACGCGACGCTGGTCGCGCGCGAACTCAAGATCAATCGCGTCATCATCCCGGTGGCGCCCGGGCATTTCTCGGCCTACGGCATGCTGGTGACCGACTTGCGGCGCGATTTCGTGCGCTCGCTGTTCGCCCGCCTCGATGACGCGCCGTTCGATGCGTTCGACAGCATTTTCGACGAGATGCAGGCGAAGGGCCGGGCCGATATCAAGGCCGCCGCGCCGCACACCGTCGATATCGTGGTGAAGCATGCCGCCGACATGCGCTACGTCGGACAGGAGCATGCGGTGACCGTCGAGGTTCCGGGCGAACTGTTCGCCAGGCGCGATATTGCGGGCATCAAGGCGCGCTTCGACGCGGTGCATCAGGTGCGCTACGGCTACGCGTCGGCCGACGAGAATGCCGAGATCGTCAGCCTGCGCCTGTCGGTCACCGGCGTTATCGGCAAGCCGAGCCAGGCGCCGCTCGCGGCCGGCAGCGGACAGGCCGATGACGCGCTGATCGGCGTGCGGCCGGTGGAGTTCGGCGTGCTCGGCGGCCGTATCGACACGCCGATCTATGCGCGCGAGAAACTGAGCGCCGGCCACACGATTGCAGGTCCGGCGCTGATCCAGGAGTATGCCTCAACCACCGTGCTGGCGCCGGGCGACACGCTCACTGTCGACCGTCTCGGCAACCTCGACATCAACGTGGATGTCCAATCATGACCAAGGCCCGCATCGACCCCGTCGTCACCGAGATCGTCCGCAACGGCTTCATCGCCGCGACCGAGGAGATGAAGACAAACCTGATGCGGACCGCCTACAACATGATCATCTACGAGGCGCTCGACTTCACGGTCGGGCTGTTCGACCGCGACGGCAACACCGTGTCGATCGGCCTCGGCCTGCCGATGTTCATCCGCGGCATGAGCGAGACGATCAAGGCCAAGATCGCGCATTTCGGCATCGAGAACATCGATCCCGGCGACGTGCTGCTCACCAACGACGCCTACACGACCGGCAGTCATCTCAATCACATGACCTTCTCGGTGCCGATTTTCCACGAGGGCGAGCTGATCGGCTTCTCGGCCTGCATGGCGCATTGGCAGGACATCGGCGGCACGCTCGGCGGCATGACGCGCGACATCTATTCCGAAGGCCTGCAGATGCCGATCGTCAAGGCCTGGAAGAGAGGCGTCCCGAACGACGACATCCTGCGGGTCATCCGCATGAACGTGCGCATCCCGGAGCGCGCGATGGGCGATCTGCGCGCGCAGGTCGCCGCAGTGAAGACCGGCGAGAAGCGCTTTCTCGAGCTCGCGCAGAAATACGGGCGTGACGCCGTGGTTGGCGCGATCGTGGCGATCTTCGATCACGCCGAAGCCGTCGCGCGCGAGAGCGTGCGGCAGATTCCGGACGGCACCTACGAGGCCGAGTCGTTCATGGACGACGACGGCGTCGATTCCGGCAAGCGCATTCCGATGCGCGTGAAGGTGACGGTCGCGGCTGACCGCATGACCATCGACCTCACCGGCATCAGCGACGAGGTGAAGGGCTTCTACAATTCCGGCATCACGGCGGGCCGCTCGGCCGCGCAGGTCGCATTCAAGTGCATCACGTCGGGGCGCGATCTGCCGATCAATGACGGCACGTTCCGCTGCCTCGACATCGTTCTTCCGCCCGGCAAGGTCGTGAGCGCGCAGCGCCCCGCGCCGATGCGCTGGTGGATGACCTATCCGATGACGATCGTCGACACGATCTTCAAGGCGCTCGCGCCGGCGGTGCCGACGCGCGTCATCGCCGGCCATCATGCCGACCTCGTGGTCGCCAACATCAACGGCCGCAATCCGCGCGACGGAGCGCTGTTCATCTATCTCGGCGGTCTCATCGGCGGCGGATGGGGCGCCAAGCACGGCGAAGACGGCATGAGCGCGACCATCGCGATCAATGACGGCGACACGCACAACGGGCCGAGCGAGCAGGTCGAGGCGAAGTATCCGCTGATCGTCGAGCGCTACGCGCTGCGCGAGGACTCCGGCGGCGCCGGCAAGCATCGCGGCGGCCTCGGCACCGAGCAGGTGGTGCGCGCGCTCGATGAGATCAGCTTCAACGCGCAGATCGAGCGCGTCGACTGCCGGCCGTGGGGCCTGTTCGGCGGTCTCTCGGCACTCGGCAACGAGGTGCAGCTCAAGCGCAACGGCGAGGACATCCGCTTTCCGACCGGCAAGGTGCTGGCGCAGTTCCTCAAGAAGGGCGACGTCTATACCCTCCGCTCCGGCGGCGGCGGCGGCTGCGGCACGCCGCTCGACCGCAAGCTCGACGACGTCGAGAACGACGTGCGGCAGGGCTATGTCTCGGTCGAAGCCGCGCATCAGTTCTACGGGGTCGAATTCAACGCCGACGGCCGCGCGGACCGCGCGCGCAGCGAAGCGCTGCGCCGCGACATGCGCCGGCGCGGCCTGCCGAAGGACCGGCCGTTCGCGCGCGAGGATTTCTCGCGTCACGGCTGCCCGCATTGCGCCTTCCCGACGCTCGATCCGCGCGCCGAACCGATGATGCGCGCGGCCGCGGCCGCAGGACTCGGCAATTTCCGCTGCTGCTGAGACCGGACGATGCCGCAAACATCCTCAGCCGGACGCGACCTGGCGGGCGAACGCCCCCAGGAGGATACAATCGTATCGGTCGAGCGCGCGTTCGAGATCGTCGCCATGCTGGCGGATGTGGAGGAAGGCGCCAGCCTTGCCGACATTGCGCGCCACCTCGACGTCAACAAGGCGATTGCGATCAAGCTCCTGGTGACGCTCGAAGGACTTGGCATCGTGTGGCGCGACGCCGTTGCGCAGCGCTACAACCTGACGTACCGGATCAGCAATCTCGGCCTTCGTCAGCTGCAGAAGACCCGGCTGCTCGACCAGTCAGCCGCCGTCCTGAAGGGATTTGCCGAGGAGACGGGCGAGCTTGTCCGCCTGGCCATTGTCGAGAACGGCGACCGGATCACCTGGGTCTATGCCGTCTCGGGTGCGAAGCGTACGTTTCAGCTCGATCCCAACTATACGCTTGAGGCGTACCTTCACACGACGGCGATCGGAAAATCGTGGCTCGCAACGCTGCCCTTTGAGCTTGCGCTGAAATACATGCTGCGTGAGGGCATGAAGCCGCTGACGAAGTATACGAAGACGTCCGCCACGGCGATCCGCAACGAACTCGAACTGACGCGGAAACGCGGCTACGCGACAAGCTTCGAGGAGAGCGAACTCGGCGTGATCGCCATCGCCGCTCCGATCATGGTCACGACACTCTCCGGCGAACGTGAGTGCGTCGGCGCAGTCAGTCTTGCGGCGCCCACCAACCGCATGAATACGCGCGAACTCGTGGCGTGCAGCCGGCAATTGCTCGCCGCAGTTGACCGATTGGCTCAAATCTGGCCGCTCGAACCGCGCACAATGCGTGTGCTACAAAATCCGCGACGACCCTCTTCCACCGAGTCCTGAGGAGCAAGCCATGCCGCGTCACGCAAGCTACCTGCCGAACGGCGTCATCCCGGCGATCCTGCTTCCCTTCAATGACGATCTTTCGATCGACGAGCGCGCGTTCCGCGCCCACATCAGGGACGTCGCCGCGACCGAGGGACTCTCGGCGCTCACCATCAACGCGCATTCGACCGAAGTCGCCTCCTGCACGTTCGAGGAGCAGCGCCGGGTGCTCGAGATTGCGCAGGACGAGATCGGCGACAGGCTGCCGCTGGTGCACGGCGTCTGGGCCGACGGCAGTCTCGAAGCGGCGCGCATCGCCAAGATGGCCGCGGCCGGCGGCGCGTCCGCGCTGCTGGTGTTTCCGCCCGCCCCGTTCACGCTGGGGCAGAATGCGGAGATGGCGATCGCCCATTTCAAGCGCGTCGCAGACGCGTGCGACCTGCCGCTGATCGCGTTCCAGTATCCGCTCGCGACCGGACAGGGCTATCCGAAGGACACGCTGCTTCGGCTGTGCGAGGAAATTCCGACCCTGCGCGCGATCAAGGACTGGTCGAACAACGTGCCGCAGCACGAATGGCATGTGCGCACGCTGCAGTCGCTGCCGCGCCCGGTGACCGTGCTCTCGACCCATTCGGCCTGGCTGCTCTCTTCGCTCGTGCTCGGCTGCAACGGGCTGCTCTCCGGCAGCGGCAGCGTGATCCATGATCTGCAGGCGCGGCTGTTCCGCGCCGTGCGCGCGAACGATCTCGCCGAGGCGAAGCGGATCAACGACCGCATCTATCCCATGGCGCGGGTGTTCTACGCCGATCCGGCGGTCGACATGCACAATCGCATGAAGGAAGCGCTGGTGCTGCTCGGGCGGCTGCCGCGCGCCGTGGTGCGGCCGCCGCTGGTGAAGATCGCAAGCGACGAGATCGAGCGCATCCGTCTTGCGCTGATCGAGGCGGGACTGCTTGGGGCTGACGAAAGACGCAACGCCGCGTGAGCCGCGGTACGCGACAAACGATCAAGAAAAGCAATCCGGGAGGATACTCGATGACAATGCGTGAATCGCGTGCGAGCGCCACTGTGGCAAGCCTGGCGCTCGTGTTGATGGGTGGCGCCGCGCTGGCGCAGGATCCGGTGAAGATCGGCTTCGTCACCGAGCTGACCGGTCCGTGGTCGTTTTTCGGATCGAGCTGCGTTGCCGGCCTCAAGCTGGCCGAGCCGCAGATCAATCCGCCGGGCAAGCGCAAGATCGAGTTCGTCACGATCGACAATCAGACCCAGCCGGCGCAGGCGGTCGCTGCCTCGCGCAATCTCGACGTCCAGAGCAAGGTGCTCGCGCTGAGCGGGCCGACGAGCTCGGATACGGCGCTTGCGATGTACGGCTATGCCGAGCAGAACAAGGTGCCGTTCGTGGTTCCGGTCGCCGCGTTCCCGCAGCTCACCAAGCCCGGCACGCGCTACACCTTCCGCATCGAGCCGGACGCCGCCGGCTGGGGCTACGCGATCGCGCAGCTCGTCGCCAAGATGAAGCCGGGCGCCAAGGTCGCGCTGGTCTACTCGGACTTCGCCCTGATGCGCGCCATCTCGGCCGGACTGAAATATTCGGCGCCCAAGGCCGGCATCCGGATCGAGCCCGAGATCATCTTCCCGCAGGGGACCAACGACGCGACGGTCCAGGCCGCGCAGGTGCTTGCCGCAAAGCCGGACTACGTCGTGGTCATCGGCGCGGGCGCCTTCGACAACACGCTCACCAACCAGCTGCTCGACATCGGCATCAAGCCGGAGCAGATCATTCATCCGTATGGCATCACGACGCAGGTGCGCAACTGGGGCAAGCGCAGCGTCGGCTCGCTCTACGGCACGTTTTTCGACTCCAACCTCGATGACCTCACCGCCGAGGGCAAGCAGTTCGTCGAGCAGTTTCGCGCGCAGAATGACCGCCCGCCCTCCTACATCGAAAACTATTGCTATGTGACCGCGCATATCGTCCGCGAAGCGATCGACAAGAATCCGGGTGCGGCCGACGACCGGGAGAAATTCCGCGATGCGATGTCGGGACTGAACACCAAGGAGACGACCTCCGGCATCCCGATCACGTTCGACAAGAACGGAGCGCGCAAGGAATACATGTATTTCATGCAGATTCAGGATGTGGACGCCAAGAGCTACAAGGCGAAGCAGATGTTCTACATCGAGTGGGATCCCGAAGTGATCCCGGTCTACGACCTCGTGAAATGACCGCCGCGGGCAACGCTCGCCAACTCACAGCAAACGGGGGATTCACGTCATGGGGACGTCCATGTTCCGACACGCAGCGCTGGCTGCGACCGGCGCGGCGGCGATACTCGCCGCCACTGCGGCGCACGGCCAGGACCCGGTCAAGATCGGGTTCATCACAGAGCTGACTGGCCCGTGGTCGTTCACCGGGGCGAGTTGCGTCGCGGGGCTGAAGCTGGCCGAAGCCCAGCTCAATCCGCCCGGGAAGCGGCGCATCGAATTCGTGCTGATGGATAACCAGACCCAGCCGGCGCAAGCGGTCGCAGCGGCGCGAAACCTCGACATCCAAAGCAAGGTTCTGGCCTTGAGCGGGCCGACCAGCTCCGATACCGCGCTCGCCATCTACGGCTACGCCGAGCAGAACAAGCTGCCGTTCCTGGTGCCGGTTGCGGCCTTCCCGCAGCTCACCAAGCCGGGCACGCGGTTCACGTTTCGCATCGAGCCGGACGCCGCCGGCTGGGGCTATGCGATTGCGAAGTTCGTGGAGACGCAGAAACCGGGCGCGAAGGTCGCGCTGCTCTATTCCGACTACGCGCTGATGCGTGCCATCGCGGCCGGGCTGAAATGGCAGGCGGCGAAGTCCAACATCAAGATCGAGCCGGAGATCGTGTTCCCGCAGGGCACGAGCGATGCGACCGTCCAGGCCGCGCAGGTTC
>DATEKY010000166.1:0-4704 GCA_035277225.1 Xanthobacteraceae bacterium | reverse complement strand
ACCAGGCCGCGGCTGACGCGCTTGTCCGGCGCCAACGCCGTGATCGGCTCGTCGCCGAGCAGAATCTCGCCCGCGTCCGGCCGCAGCATCCCGGTCATCAGGTTGATCAACGTTGTCTTGCCGGCGCCGTTCGGCCCGATCAGCGCGTGGCGCGCGCCCTGCGGCAGCGAGAATTCGATGCCTTTCGCGACGACCAGCGAGCCGAAGCTCTTGTCGAGGCCACGCGTCGAGAGAGCAGTCATGCGCGTGCCCTCCGCTCGCGCCACGACGCGGTGAGCTTCGCGACGCCGCCGAGAATGCCGTTCGGCAGAAACATCACCACGCCGACCAGCAGCGCGCCGATCCAGAAGTACCAGAACTGCGGCGTATTGCCGGAGAACTGGTCGCGCGCCACCATGAAGATGATCGCCCCGATCAGCCCGCCGTAGAGCCGTCCGGCGCCGCCGAGGATCAGGATCACCAGCACGTCGGCCGAGCGCTGGAAGCCGAGCACTTCGAGCGACACCGTCTCGGTGGTCTGCGCCAGCAGTGCGCCCGCGATCCCGGCGATCACGGCGGCGATGGTGTAGATCTTGCGCAAGTGCGCACGGCTCGGCGCGCCGAGCGCGGGCATGCGTATTGCGTTTTCGCGGATGCCGCGCAGCGACAGGCCGAACGGCGAGTTGATGATACGCCGCGTCACGAGAAAGACGAGGAACAGCACGATCAGCGAGTAGGTGTAGGCGGTGTAGCCGTAGAGATCGAAGCGGAACGTGTTGAAGATCGGCCAGATCTTCACGCCCTGCAGCCCGTCGGCGCCGCCGGTGAGCCCGCTCGCGCTGTTCGCCGCCTCGTGCAGCAGCAGCCCCATGCCGAGCGTGATCATGATCAGCGCGAGGTGGCGGAAGCGCGACACAATGAAGCTCGCGCCGTAGCCGACGATGCCGGCGACGAGCGCGCCGATGAGAAGACCGCTGATCGGCTCGCCCCAGCCGTGCTTCGCGATCAGCCCGGCCGTGTAGGCGCCGAGGCCGAAGAACGCCGCATGGCCGAGCGACACGATGCCGGCGTAGCCGAGGATCAGGTCGAGCGAGAGCGCGAACAGCGCCGTGATGGCGATCTGGCTCGCGAGCACGAGGTAGTCCGGCGTCAGCCAGAACGGCAGCAGGGTCGCGAGCCAGAACACGATCTCGGCCGGATGCCAGCGTGCCTGGGCCTGCAGATAGGCGTGCGGCGAGGCGACGGGAGAGACGACCGACATCAGCGCCTCCCGAACAGCCCGGCGGGCCGCCACATCAGCAGCACCACCATCACCAGATAGATCAGGAACGCGCCGAGCTCCGGCACATAGTATTTGCCGGCGACGTCGCTGATGCCGATCAAGGTAGCGGCGGCGAACGAGCCGGCGATCGAACCGAGACCGCCGACCGAGACGACGATCAGCACGTAGATCAGATAGGTCAGCGCGAAATGAGGATCGAGGCCGATGATCTCGATGGCGAGCGCGCCGCCAAGGCCTGCGAGTCCGCTACCGAGCGCGAAGGTGAAGGCGAACGCGCCGTCGACATTGATGCCGAGGCCGCGCGCCATGCGCTCGTTGTCGACCGCGGCGCGCACCTGTGCGCCGAAACGGGTGTATTCGAGCGCGACGACGAGCAGCAGCGTGATCGCGAGCGAGACGGCGACGAGGAACAGCCGGTAGACGCCGAAGGAGAGGCCGAAGATCGTCACCGAGCCGCGCAGGTACGACGGCATCTGCACCGGCTGCTGGATCGTGCCGTAGAGATAGGCCGCGACCGCGACGGAGATGAAGGCAAGCCCGATGGTGAGCAGCACCTGGTCGAGGTCGCTCGCGCGATAGAGCCGGCGGTAGAGCGTACGCTCGAACACGACACTGACCAGCGCGGCGGCGAGGAAGGCGAACGGCAAGGTGGCAAAGAACGGCCACTTGAACTGGTTCATCAAGGTGACGGTGACGTAGCCGCCGAGCATCGCGAAGGCGCAATGCGCGAGGTTGACGAAATTCATCATGCCGAGCGTGACGGAGAGCCCGACAGACAGCAGAAACAGCAGCATCCCGTAGGCGAAGCCATCGAACAGGACGCCGATCACGGGGCCGATCATGAGGATATGCCGCCAGTCAGGTCAGCAGAGAAGCCGCGCGGCTGTCCGAATCGGAACGGGAAAGCCATGCGTGTTGTGCCCTGTCACGGCGCCCGGTGGAAGCGCGTCAATTCGTCTTCATCCTGGCTTTCACCGGGTCCTTGACGTTCTCGATCTTGTCGAACTCGACATTGCGCAGGCCGGCAGGCGTCTTCTCGACGCGGCGGATGTAGACCGTCTGCACGATATCGCGCGTCTCGGGATCGATCGAGATCGGGCCGCGCGGGCTTTCCCACTTCATGCCCTTGGCGGCGGTGATGAGGCTTTCGCCGTCGGCCTTGCCGCCGGTCTTCTTCAGCGCCTCGTAGATCAGGTGCATGCCGTCGTAGCCGCCGACCGAATAGATGTCCGGATTGCGGTTGGCGAGCTCGTTCATGCCTTTGACGAAGGCGCGGTTGAGAACGCTGTCATGGTTGTAGTCATAGTGCAGCACCGTGAGGATGCCGATCGAGGTATCGCCGACGCTTTTCAGCGCCTCCTCGCTGGTCAGTTCGCCCTGCCCCATGATCTTGATCTTGGCCGGGTCCATGCCGCGCTCGGACAGCGCCTTCTGGATCGCGGCGGGCTGCGCGCCGCCCGGAATCCAGATGTAGATGCCGTCGGGATTCAGATCCTTGGCGCGCTGCACGAACGCCGAGAAGTCCGGGTTGGCGACCGGGAAACGCACCGAGCCGATGATCTCGCCGCCCGCCTCCTTGAAGCCGCGCTGGAACGCGCCCTCGGCGTCGTGACCGGGGCCGTAGTCGGAGACCATCGTGTAGGCGCGCTTCACGCCGTTCTTCGCCGCCCAGGTGCCGAACGGCTCGTTGAGCTGCGGCGGGGTCACCGAGGTGCGCGCCATGTAGGGCGACTTGGTCGTGATGATCGAGGTCGCGGCATTCATCACCACCATGAACTTCTTCGCCTCGGCCGAGACGTCGCCGGCCGCGAGCGCATTCGGCGTCAGCGCGAAGCCCGCCAGGATATCGACCTTGTCGCGCACGACCAGTTCCTGCGCGAGGCGCTTCGCCACGTCGGGCGCGATGCCGCCGACGTCCTTGCGGATCACCTCGATCTTCTTGCCGGCGACGGTGTCGCCGTGCTGCTTCATGTAGAGCTTGATCCCGTTGTCGAGCTGGACGCCGGTGTCGGCGAACTGGCCGGAGTACGGCAGGATCACACCGATCTTGATCGTGTCCTGCGCGCTCGCGGGCGCGGCGAGCGCGATCGCGGCGATGCCGAGCGCCAGCATGGTCTTGTCGAGCATCTGCATCCTCCCAGGTGCGCCGTCTTATTAGTTGAGCATGATCTATTCCGAAAACCGGTACCCACTTTTCGGGATCATGCTCTATTGCTTCTTCTTCATCCGCTCTTTGACCGGATCCTTGACGTCCTTGACCTTGTCGAACTCGACGTTCTTTGGCTGCCCGGCCACCATCTCGACGCGCAGGATGTACATGTCCTCGACGACATCGCGCGTTTCCGGATCGATCATCATCGGGCCGCGCGGGCTTTCCCACTTCATGCCTTTGGCGGCCTCGATCAGCGAGTCGCCGTCGGCCTTGCCGCCGGTCTTCTTCAACGACTCGTAAATGAGATGCATGCCGTCATAGCCGCCGATCGCGAAGATGTCCGGATTGCGCCCGCCGGAGATCTCGCGGAAGCCCTTGAGGAAGGACTTTCCGAGCGCGCTGTCGTGATTGTAGTCGTAGTTCGTCACCGTGATGATGCCGGCGCTCTGCTCGCCGAGACCTTTCAGCACCGAGTCGTCGGCGACGACGTCCTGGCCCAGGATCTTCGTCTTCTTCGGATCGATGCCGCGCTCGAACAGCGCCTTGGCGACCGCGGCCGGCTGCGCGCCGCCGGGAATCCAGATGTAGATCGCGTCGGGATTGGAATCCTTGGCGCGCTGCACGAAGGCCGAGAAATCCGGATTGGCGACCGGGAAGCGCACCGAGCCGATGATCTCGCCGCCGGCTTCCTTGAACCCCAAATGAAATGCGCCTTCGGCGTCATGGCCGGGCCCGTAGTCCGACACCATGGTGAAGACCTTCTTCACCCCGCCCTTGGTCGCCGCCCAGGTGCCGAGCGTCTGGTTCAGCATCGGCGTGGTGACCGAGGTGCGCGCCATGTAGGGCGACTTGGTCGTAATGATCGAGGTCGCGGCATTCATGATCACGGTGAACTTCTTCGCCTCGGCCGAGATGTCGCCGATCGCAAGCGCATTCGGGGTGAGGATGAGGCCGCCCAAAATGTCGACCTTGTCGCGCACCACCAGCTCCTGCGCGAGGCGCTTGGCAACGTCCGGCGCGATGCCGCCGGAGTCCTTGCGGATGAACTCAATCTTCCTGCCCGCGACCGTGTCGCCGTGCTCCTTGACGTAGAGCTTGATGGCGTTGTCCATCTGCGTCGCGGTGTCGGCGAACTGGCCGGAATACGGCATGATCAGGCCGATCTTCACGGTCTGCTGCGCCGCCGCCGGCGACACCAGCACGGCCAACAGGCCAGCGATCAAGGCTTTGCGCATAAGGCTCCCCAGTCGTTCATTCTTGTTGGCCGAAATCTTAGCCACGAAGCCCTGTG
>DATEKY010000165.1:0-3775 GCA_035277225.1 Xanthobacteraceae bacterium | reverse complement strand
TACCGGGCCGGCCGGCTCCATGCGTACCCCCGTGCGTCGTTCGGGATTGTAGCCGGCCGTCATGTTCTTGCGGTTTCGAGCCGGTATCGCTATTCAGGCGCCTCGCGAACTGCTCCAGGGCCGCGGTAGCTCAGCTGGTAGAGCACCTCATTCGTAATGAGGGGGTCGGGGGTTCGAGTCCCTTCCGCGGCACCACTTTTCTCAAATTGATGCCCTTTGCCACCGCGCCGGTCCCGTCGGCGCATGCCCGGTCACGCGGGTCCACAGCGCCTTGGCTGCCGCGGCGCCCTCGAGCCGAATCTTGTCTTCATCGACCAAGGTGGCCCGCCCTCCCTCGACGACGATCCGGCCGTCGACGATGACCATCGCGACGTCGCGGCCCTGTGCGGTGTGGACCAGCGTTCCGACCGGGTTGAACGCCGGGGTCAGGTGGGCGCGGCGGAAATCGAGCAGGACCACGTCGGCCTTTTTCCCGACCGTCAGGCTGCCGAGGTCGTGGTCGCGTCCGAGCGATATCGCGGCGCCGAGCGTCGCCATGTGGAAGACGTCGGGCGCGCCCCAGAAATCATTCACCGCCTTCTCCTGCAGCCGCCCCGACGCGAGCGCCCAGCGCATGGTCTCGACCATGTCGCCGTACATGTTGTCGGTTGCGAGCGCGATCCGGGCGCCGGCGCGGCGCAGCTTCGAGGTCACCGGAAGATAGCCGCCGGTAAGATTGATCTTGGGCGCATGCGCGACCGTGATGCCGCCGCGGCCGGCGCGCGCGATATCGTCCTCGGTCATCACGGTGCAGTGCGCGGCGATCAGGCCCTCGTCGAGCAGGCCGACGTCGTCGAGCAGTTCGGTCGGCGTCATGCCGTCGCGCTGCTTCACCTGTTCGACCTCCAGGTAGCTCTGCGCGAGATGCGTCATCACGCGTACGCCGAGGCGGCGGCGCTCGCTGTCGACGTCGCGCAGGAAGTCGCGCGAACAGGTGTCGATCGCGTGCGGCGCCAGCATGACGCTGGCGCGGCCGTCGAACGCGCCGTTGAAGCGATCGTACAGGTCCGCCGCATAGCGCAGGCGGTCCGCGCCTATCTTCGGATCGTACTTCCACACCCTGTTGTGGATCTGCGTGAAGTCGACGTCGTGGATCCATCCCGACGATGAGATGCGGATGCCGAGCTCGGCGATCGCCGGCAGGGTCGCGTGCGCGTGAATGTACATGTCGTTGATGATGGTCGAGCCGAACAGCATGGCTTCGAGTGCGGTCAGGCGGCCGAGCGCGACCGCTTCGTCTTCTGTGACGTCGTAGGCGTGCGGAACGCCGGGCGTGTAGGCGGGCGCGAAGCCCATGTCCTCGGTCATGCCGCGCGCGAGCGAAAGCACCGCGTGGGTATGCACGTTGACGAAGCCCGGGATCGCAAGGTGCCCGCGTCCATCGATCGTGCGGCGCGCTTCGATCTCCTTGGCGGCGGACGATGGTCCGACCAGCGTGAGGCGATCGCCGCGGATGCCGATCACGGCGTCCTCGATCATCGGCGCCGCGGGATCGGAGGTGAGTGCGGTCGCGCCGCGGATCAGGAGGTCGAACGGCTCAGTGTTGCTCTCAGTGCTGCTCATGGGGTCGGCCCGTATTGGAGATCGTGAAGTGCTCGAGGAAGCGGCGCGTGCGCGGCTCGCGCGGCGAGCCGAACAGTTCGGCGGGCGTTCCCTGCTCGACGATGACGCCCTCGTCCATGTAGATCACCCGGTTCGCGACCTGGCGCGCGAACGACATTTCGTGCGTCACGATCACCGACGTCATTCCGCTGCTCGCCAGCAGGCGGATCGCATCGAGCACTTCGCGCACGAGCTCGGGGTCGAGCGCGGATGTCGGTTCGTCGAACAGGATGATCGTCGGCTCCATCGCGATCGCCCGGGCGATGGCGACGCGCTGCTGCTGGCCGCCGGAGAGCTCATGCGGCCGCTTGGCGACGTGCTCGCCGAGGAAGACCTTGCTCAGGTGCTCGGCGGCGCGCGCGCGCGCCTCGCGCGCGCTGAAACCGCGCACCTTGCGCAACCCGATCGCCACATTGTCGAGTGCGGTGAGGTGAGGAAACAGGTTGAAACGCTGGAACACGAAGCCGATGCAGCGGCGCTGGATCGCAAGCTGGCGCTCGGAGGAATTCTTCCAGCCGCCGGCGACCGGGACACGGCCGATCGGCCGGCCGTCGACATCCACGGTGCCGGCGGTCGGCAATTCGAGATGGCTGACGCAACGCAGCAGCGTGGTCTTGCCCGACCCGGATGCGCCGATCACCACGACGGTTTCGCCACTGCGCACGTCGAGGTCGACGTCGCGCAACACGGTCTTGTCGCCGAAGGTCTTGGTCAGCCCTTCGACCCGCAGCGTCGGGATGAGTGTTGCGGCGGTCATAGCGCCGGCATCCGGCTCTCGATCCAGCGCGAGAGATAGGAGAGCGCCTTGATCAGGGCGTAGTAGTAAAGCGCGAGCAGCAGATAGATCTCGAACGGCACGAAATGCACCGAGATGATCGCCTGCCCGGCGCGCGTCAGCTCGTAGACCGAGATCACCGACAGCAACGAGGTGTTCTTGGTCATGCTGATCAGCTCGTTGGTCAGCGGCGGCAGCATCGGACGCAGCGCCTGCGGCAGCAGGATGTAGCTCAGGATCTGCCAGCGAAACATGCCGATCGACTTCGCGGCTTCGGTCTGCCCGCGTTCGACGCTTCCTACGCCGCCGCGCACGGTCTCGGCGATGTAGGCGCTGGTGTTGAAGGCGAGCGCGATGATGCCGGCCCAGATCTCGTCGAAGCGGATGCCGATCACCGGCAGCGCGAAGAAGACCAGAAACACCTGGATCAGCAGCGGCGTGCCGCGGACGAAGTCGACATAGGCCGAGATCACCCAGCGCAGCGGCCGGACGTTGCTCAGCGCCGCGAGGCCGAGGGTAAATCCGATGATGCAGGCGAGAACGCCGGCGATGAGGCTGATCTGCAGCGTGACGAGCGTCCCGCGCGCGAGCAGCGGGATCGCCGTCTGCACGATGTTCCAATCGATCGACACGGGCACAGCTCCGGAGCCGGCGGGCGGCACGGCCGCGCCGCCGTGATGAACGTTCCCTAAGCGCTTAACTGAAGCTCGGAATCTGGTCCGCAAGGTTCATGCGGAAGCCGAACCACTTGTCCTGCAACGCACCGATCTCGCCGTTGCCCTTCATCGCCGTGATGCGGCTGTTCATGAAGTTGGCAATTTCGGTGTCTTCCTTGCGGAAGGCATAACCGTGCCAGTTGTTGCCGCCGACGTTCTGCACCATCGCGAACGCGCCGGGCTTGTCGCGCAAGACGACGGCCAAGGTCGGCACAGTATTGAGCACGCCGTCCACGCTGCCCTGCGCGAGCGCGAGGTAGGCGGCCGGGTGGTCGTCGTAGGTCTTCACGTCCTTGAAGCCCGCGCCGCGTTCGGTCTTGAGCTGCGTCTCGAGCCGGTTCTTCAGCGTCTCGCCGGGCGAGCCGAGCTTGATGCCGAGCACCTTCCCCGACATGTCGGCGATCGACTTGATCTTGTCCTTGTCGGCTGCGCGGATGAGCAGCGCCTGCGATGCGTCGGCATAGGGGATGCTGAACAGAACCCGCTCGAGCCGCTCCTTGGTGTAGCTCATGGTGGGGACCATATCGAAACGGCCGGCGTACAGCGCCGGGATGACGCCGGACCACTGAGTATCGATGAACAAGGGCTTCACGCCGATAGGCTCGAACATCTTCGTGGCGAAGTCGACGTCGAAACCGATGAT
>DATEKY010000164.1:0-8014 GCA_035277225.1 Xanthobacteraceae bacterium | reverse complement strand
TCCTGATCGACACACATGTCGATACGATCCAGCGCGCCGTCGACCTCGGACACGATCTCGTCCATGCGAATCCGAGCGGGTTCATGGATCTCGAGCGAATGAAGGCCGGCAACATGACCGCGGCCTTCTTCGCGGTCTGCGTCGACTACAACAACATTCGTCGCGGCACCGGCCGACAGCGTCAGGACACGCTTCTGCACGCCGTGCTGAAACTGTGCCGCGAGAACCCGGACAAGATCGGTCTGGCGAAGACGGCCTCGGATGTTCGCCGGCTGGCGCGCGAAGGCAAGCTGGCCGCGATCCTGTCGGTGGAAGGTGCGCAAGCCATCGAAGAGCGTCTCGAGCTGCTGCCCGAACTTTGGGATCACGGCGTGCGCTCGATCGCGCCGGCACATTTCACATCGAACGGCTGGGCGGATTCATCGGCCGATGAGCCGCGCCACGGCGGCCTTTCGGCGCTGGGCCGCAGGGCGATCGCGGAGATAAACCGCCTCGGCATGATCATCGACGTTTCGCACATATCGGACGATGCCTTCTGGCAGGTGCTCGAGCTTTCGACCGCTCCGGTCTTCGCCTCCCATTCCTCGGCGCGAGCCCTGCACGACCATCCGCGCAACCTCACCGACGACATGATCAAGGCGATCGCCGCGCACGACGGGATCGTCGGCATCACCTGGTTTCCCGAATACGTGTCCAAGCCGCATCAGATCGCGCTCGAGGCCAGGGCGCGCGCGATCGACCTAAAGGCGCTCGGCCTCGATCCGGGCGGACCCGGCATGCCGGCTATCGCGACGCTGATGCGCAGCTGCGGCTCGGACATGAACGCGAAGTACAACGTGATGATGACCGAAGGCCTTCCGATGCCGACTGTCGGAATGATCGTGGAGCACGTGGCGCATGTTGCCGGGCTGATCGGCGCCGACCGTGTCTGTCTCGGCAGCGATCACGGCGCTGTCCGTTTCGATATCCCGGGGTTCGAGGACTGCACCAAATTTCCCATCCTCACGCAGGCGCTGCGGGATCACGGCTTCTCGGATACCGACGTGCACAACATTCTTGGCGAGAACGTCCTGCGCCTGATGGAGCGCGTGATCGGATCGTAAGGGGTCCTAGAGCCGGCCGCTATCGCTGCGAGATTCTCGAGAGAGTCGGCTCGCATAGTGTCCAGAGGACATGATTCGGGCGCGATGAGCCGTGGAACGTGGTGATTGAACCATAATTCCACGCCGTCGAATCGCGCCACGGCCGAAGTCTTCGACGACCTGTTCTTCGTGACGCAAGTGTGAGGCACCGAAGCGCGGGTGGGCTCGGGGCGGATAGGTGCATCATGAGACGTGCAAAGAGCGTGTGGCTGGTCTTGTTCGGACGGGACCCGCTGCGTGCGCTATGGCCCGCGCTCCTGCTTTTTGCTCTGGTCGACAGCTTCACCGCGGCGCGCGCGCTTGCAACCGCCTTGCCCGAATACTCAGTGGCCGACATCTACGCGGCGCCGCAGAAGTGGCAGGCCTCTCTCGCCAAGGCGCAGGCCGGCGATCCGGCCTGTCCGGCCGCGCTGACCCTCAACGAGACCGACCAGGACGGAGAACACGCGGTCTATGGCGTCGTGGTCATGTCCAACCAATCGAAGCTGAAACTCACCGTCAAGGCGAACGGCCGTTACGGGATTCAGTTCGGCTTCGTTTCCAGCGACTGGAAGTCCTTCGCGCTTGCGGCTGTCAGCCTCGTTTCCGGGAGCTACCAGGTGACCGAAAGCGGAAGACTGCGGCGCAAGGATGTCGCAGTCCGCTCGAAGACGGGCGACTGGCTGGAAATGGAGCTCCTCGTCGAAGATGTCGGCATCAGGCGCCCCGGTGACGAGGTCAGCGGCTATGCGATCGTCAAGCCGACGGTCGCCGCCGGCAACACGTTCTATCGGGGAGACCCGGCGCGCGGCATCATGCTCTGTGCAACCGAGATCAAGGCTCCCTAGCCGTGGTCTTCAGCTCGGTATCGTTTGTATTTCTGTTCCTGCCGCTGGTGGTCTTGTGCCACTTCGTCCTGCACCCGGTACTTCGAAACGCTGTGCTGCTATCGGCGAGCGTCATGTTCTATCTGGCCGGGGAGCCGAGCCAGTTCTCGGTGCTCGGAGTTTCGCTCGCCATCAACTATATCGGCGGGCTGGTGATCGGCACGCTCTCGGCCGAAAGACGCTGGCCGGCGCTGTTCGTGCTCGTTGCGGCCAATCTCCTGATCCTCTTTGTCTTCAAGTACGCAGGTTTCGTCGCCGGCTCGGTCGACGCGGTCGCGGGCACATCGCTCAGTCACCTCTCCGGCCTCGGACAACTGGCCCTGCCGCTCGGCATTTCGTTCTTCACGTTCCACGGAATCTCCTACATCGTGGACGTCTATCGCGGCACGGCGCCGCCGCAGAAGGACGTCTTCAAGTTCGGCATCTACTTCGTGTTCTTCCCGCAACTCATCGCGGGTCCGATCATCCGCTACCACGATGTTGCCGACCAGCTCGCCGACCGCAATCCGACCTGGAACGACGTCTACGAAGGATTCCAGAGGTTCGCGATCGGGCTTGCCAAGAAGGTGCTGCTCGCGAACCCGATGGGAAGCATCGCCGACGCGATGTTCGCGATCCCGAACTCCGAGATCGATTTTTTCTCGGCGTGGCTCGGCACCATCTGCTACATGCTGCAAATCTACTTCGACTTTTCCGGCTACAGCGACATGGCGATCGGCCTTGCGCGCATGTTCGGCGTGAGATTCCCGGAGAATTTCAACTTTCCCTACATCTCGCAGTCGATCACCGAGTTCTGGCGCCGCTGGCACATTTCCTTGTCGGCCTGGTTTCGCGACTACCTTTATATCCCGCTAGGCGGCAACCGCCGCGGTATCGGGCGCACATACCTGAACCTGATCACGGTCTTCGTGTTGTGCGGGCTCTGGCACGGCGCGAGCTGGAATTTTCTGCTGTGGGGCGTCTATTACGGGGTCTTCCTCGTGATCGAGCGCATGTTCGCCGCAACTGCGCCGCGCACCCCGCGCTTCATCCGCCACTCTTACGCACTGGTGGTGGTCGCCGTCGGCTGGGTCTTATTCCGGGCCCATGACCTGCCGCAGGCATGGAGCTTCCTGTCCGCGATGTTCTGGCCGGCCTGGCGCGAGGGAACGACCTGGGCGCTCTACACGCTGGAGCCCGGCCTGTTGATCGTGATGGCGGTCGCCATCCTCGCCTCAACGCCAGCCCTGCAATGGGCCGCCAATCAGGTGGAGGCCCTGCAACCGCTCCCCAGCCGCGCGCGCGACCTGGTCGCGTCGGCGCTTACGTTCTGCGTGTTCCTGGTGTCGGCCTCGTTCGTCGTTTCGAGTACCTACAACCCCTTCATCTATTTCCGCTTCTAGGACAGGACCATGGCTGCGCTGCCGATCACCGATCCTCGAATCCTCGCGATCGCGTTCGCAGCCATCACCGCGGCAGTGCCCGGCGGCTACGCCCTCATGCGGGCCGATGCGCCGGATGTCAGTTACGAGAGGCGGACGGCGTCCGCCTGGCCCGCCAGTTCCGTGTACGAGAATCCGCAAGGCTACCAGCGCTTCTTCGAGGACCGGCTCGGTTGGCGGCGCGAGTTCATCGTTCTGCGCAACCGCATTTCGGACGCGATCGGGATGTCCCCGACGCCCGCATCCCGCATTGGAACTGAGGGCTGGCTGTTCAACGCCCGCAACAACGTCCTGCTCAATCGCGCCGGGCTCCTGAATTTCGACGACGTTGTCGTGCGCCGGTGGCAACTGGAATTCCAACGCCGGACGGAATTCTGGGCGCGACGCGGCGTCCGGTATTATTTCCTGCTTGGACCCGACAAAAGCTCGATCTACCCGGAAAAACTCGAGCCATCCTTTCCCATTGGCGAAACTTTGTTCGACCGGATCAAGCGCCGGCACGGCGACGACGTCTTCGGAACGAACTTCATCGACCCGCGCGACGTCCTCCGCGCAAACAAAGCAGCCACCTCGTATTACGCCATCGACAGTCATTGGAACGCGGTCGGCGCGCAGCTCGCAAACCACGTTCTGCTCGAGCGGCTTTCGCGCGACTTTCCGCAGCTTCGGCCGATTCCCTGGCTATCTGACTTCCGGCTGAGGCCGGCGACGCAAAACGACCTCGTGCCCACGGGCCTCGAAGCGCGATACCCGGACCAAGAGCCCTATTTCGTCGATGCCGACGACAAATGCGCTCCGCAGGCGCTGCCGAACGATCCGGCCTGGCCGAGTTTTCTGGGCAAATCCGCTCATGCCTCCGCGGTCTGTCCCGGCCGTCCGTTGCGCGTGCTCATCGTGCACGATTCATTTGGCCTCGGGATGATGAGCTTTCTCGGCCGGTCGTTCGGAAAGAGCGTGTATTTCGCCGGCATTGGAGGAGGCGAAGTTCTCGGCGAAGCGGTCGAACGGGCCGCCACGATGATGGGCGGCATCGACGTGATCATCCAGGAGCGCGTCGAAGGCGCCTTTTTCAACGGCCGCCTGGAGTAGGGAATCGCACGATGAACCAGATCATCCAAGACCGGACTCAACCGGCCCTGCTGGGCGGCATTTGCAGCGTGCAAAGCGGATTCGTGACCGGGTGGGTTTACGACACCGCCTCTCCGTTGGAGACGCGGCGCGTGGTGGCGACAGTCGGCGACCGCACGCGCGAATACACCACGGGTTATGATCCAGTCGCGTTCGGAATGAAGGGAGCGCCTTCCACCAGCGGCTTTCTCATCTCCATTCCGGTTCACGATCGGGAACAAACCATTCCGCTGCAGATCCTCGATGGCGCAACGCGCACGCTCATCTATGCCGGTCCGGTTCATCAGCCGCTGCTGGCGCACCCGAACGGCAACCTGGCTTTCGATATCCAGCGGCTGCAGAAGCGGCCATTGGCCAAGATGCAGTACTTCACTTTTGACGGCGACACATTGAAGCTGCATGGCTTTGCGCAGTCCGCGTTCGATGCCCCCGACCGTTCGGACATCGCGGTCCAGGTGCGCGGCGCAACTGACGTTACCGTCAACCGACATTTGCTGCCACCGGATGGACACGACGTTGTCTTCTGGTACCTGCCGGGCGCGCAGTATTCGGGGATCGGCATCGAGATCGACCTTGCGAGCGTTGCGCCGCGCTTGCACGAGATCGAGTTCAGCGTTCTCCCTGCTGGCGCGGCGCAGCATCCACTCGACGTGCTTGCCAACACAACGTGGTGGCCGTCGAGACTGGAGCATTACTGCCCTTACCCAACGCTCGATCGCCTGCAGCGCGTGCATGTCTCCGAAGACCGCAAGAGCGTTGCAATGTCCGGGTACTCGGATGCGCGGCGCCTACGCCGGCTGTATCAGCATTACGTCGGGGAACTGGCGGGCCGCAGCATCCTCGACTGGGGATGCGGGCATGGCAGGGTGATTCGTCACTTCGCCGTCGATGGCGACGTGACATGCGCCGGCGTGGACATCGATCGGGACAACATCGATTGGGCGCAACGCAACCTCGCCGGGGTCGATTGGGCGCAAACGGGATTGCATCCCCCGATGCCGTTCCCAAGCGACAGCTTCGACTTTGTGTACGGCATTTCAGTGATGACGCATCTTATGCCCGATAACCAGGCCGCATGGCTGGCCGAGTTGTCGCGCGTCATGCGCAGCGACGGACTGTGCATCCTGACCTTCGCGGGCGATACATCGGTGGCGTATACCTCGCAATTCCTCGGTCCTGACTGGATCAGCGAATATCGCGCTCAAGGCTGGAACGGCGTCGGTTATGACAATTTCACCGCACCGGTCGAGCCGGGGTATTATCGTAACGTCCATCAAGCGATCGCGCATATCCGTGAGAAATGGGGAGCATTTTTCGAGATCCTGGATATTCGCGAATGCGTATTTGGGTACCAAGACATCGCCGTGCTGCGAAATGTGAAGCACTAATAATACCCCGCGTGACGCAGGGCGCATAACGAATCAATGCATTCGTTATAACGACGGCGGAAGCTCCACAGACCGCCCTGCTCGGAGAATCAGGCGGCGCTGGTCAAGCCTGGGGCGCCGCTCGCGGCACGTCGAAAGTGCGTTGCCAACAGGTCGTCGATCTGGCTGAACACGTCCCCTGTCTTGATCAAGCTCACCAGGCGTTGGGTTTCCGGCATGGGCCTGATGCCCAGTTCAGCGCGCAGCAGTTCCTCCAGTCTCTCGTAGCACCGGACTGCCTCGGCCTGCCGGCCTATCCGCAGCAGGAGCAGCATCAGGTCGCCGTGGATGCGCTCATTGAGCGGATCGACGGTCGCCATGCGCTGCGACTGCAACAAAGCACTCTCGTAATCCCCGCGCGATACGCTGAGCCTTACGAGAAAGTTTTGTACTCGCGCGCACAGTTCGTGGAGATGGGCGCGTTCTGTCAGGATCCACGGAGCTTCCATTCCTTCAAGAAACGGCCCGCGGTAGTTCAGCACGCTGTTCGTTATCCTGACCTCTTCGTCGGCCTCGAGGGCGCTGCCTTTCTCGTGCTGCATGACGCGATTCGCGGCCCAGCAAAGCTCGTGGGTATCGGCGCGAATTTGATCGCATTGCTCCAGTACGAGGTCATCGCCGAGTCGAAACAGCTTGTCAGCTCCGACATTGCGATCGAGCTGCAGCAACTTGCGCACCCGCCAGGTTGCATTGTTGAGCGCCACGCGCCCTTTCTCCGGCGGGAGCTGCGGCCAAAACAGCTCAATAAGGTGGTCGGCCCGATGCAGTCCCTTAAACTGCACAATATAACAGGCAAAAAGATATCCCGGCTGTCCAAGATTTATCCGCAGCAGAGAACCGTCAAGCTCAACCGAGAGTGCTCCGAGCATATTGAACTTGAGCATGGCTGGACTTTCGTTCCAGTTCTGATTGTATAACGTGTGTTATAGTCCGCACTTCCGATGCGGTAATATATAACGTCCGTTATACTCGACCTCCTGTTGCAAAGTGTATTGCCCTGCCCAAAGCCGTCGAGAGGAACAATCCCCTCTTGACAGACTCTCAGAGCTCTACGTCGCCCGTCCGAATCGCGTTCACCACCGCTTGAGTTCGGGTCACGGCGTCGAGCTTGATCATGGCGCCAGTTATTATCCTGTCGATTGCGCGCTCGCTCAGTCCGGAAATCATGCTGATCTCCCATGAGGTCTTGCCCGCCGATGTCCATTGCAGCACGTCGCGTTCGCGCGCCGTTAGTTTGCAGGGTTGCAGTTTGGCTTCCGAAGGCCGGGCAAGCGCATGTGCCCTGTTCGCCGCGGACAGTGCGATGAATGCGGTTGCCTGGCTCGTATCCTCGTCCAGCTCGGGGTCCTTGCCGCAAAGCCAGACGCACGCCGGAACGTTTGTCAGCCTCCCGACCGGAACGATAAGCCCTCTGCTCATTTCAAAGGTTTCCAAGGCCTGCATAAATCGTTCGACCCCCGGTGATGACGATGGGTCATAAGGCGCGTCGCTGAATCTGAATGGCTCGTGCATAACCCTCGCGTGCGCGCAGATGTGGTCGACCAGATAGAAGCGTTCATGAATGTAAAGGTCGCGAAACCCTGCTGGTGCGCGTTCCGTTAGGACACGCGGATCCGCGCCATCGCCCGGCGGTGGCAACCCGTTCACGCCGAGGAAGGTGAAGCCGAACTCTTCCACCGCATGCGAAAAGGCTGTCGAGATTTCGGTCAATGAGGTCTGACGCGAAATGTCATAGACCGCGTCAAGAACCAGGTTCCGCCGACTATCAGAATCCATTACCGCAGCACCTCATGCGCACGGGCACCGAAGTACCGCGCGAACTCGGCTCGTGGGTCTGTCAGCGGATCTACGTGAGAGGGCTTCTGGCACCATCTTGCCGATATATTATTGCTTGCAAGGCATGGCAGACGCACGATTCCCAAACATGCGCTCATCGATCGCCATCACCTCAATATTCGTTCTTGTCATCTGTAGTTAGTTCAGCTTGTCAGAATACTCAAGATTAGTAGGAATCCCCATTCGAACACGCA
>DATEKY010000163.1:0-5589 GCA_035277225.1 Xanthobacteraceae bacterium | reverse complement strand
ACCGATCGGAAGCCCTCCTGGTCGGAGAGCGCGATATCCTTGGTGGTCACGTCGTTCTGGAAATCCACGAAGGCCTTGGCGCGGCTCGACTTGACGTGCCACAGCGGCGCGATTGCGGTTGCCTCGTCTCCGGTGCGCGGCAGGGTGATCGATCCGATGCGGAAGCCGCATTCGACCGCCGCCATCGTGCCGGCCGCGATGCCTTCGGAGAGACAGTCGGAGAGCCTGAAGCTCCCGCCGCACGCGCCGGCGACGCGCATCCCCTCCGGTATCGCGCCGGGCACGAACGCCGCCAGCGCCTCGTTCCACACCGGCTTGCCGTTGAGGTGGCAGGTCAGGTGCACGGCCGGATTCCAGCCGCCCGACACCGCGAGCGCGTCGCAGGCGATCTTCGTGGTACGGCCGTTGTCGTCGACGACGTCGATTGCCTCGACGCCGAGCCTGCCGTGCACGTGCGAGACCTGCGCGCCGGTCATCGTGTCGACGCCGAGCGCCGCAGACCGTGCCCGAGGTTCGCTGCGCGAATCCACCACGGCGGCGATCTCGATTCCCGCGGCGCGCGCATCCTCCACGGTGCGCCAGCCGTCGTCATTGTTGGTGAAGACCGCGAGGCGGCGGCCCGGTACTGCCGCGTATCGATTGATGTAGGTGCGCGTTGCACTCGCCAGCATCACGCCGGGGCGGTCGTTGTTGCCGAAGGCAATCTGCCGCTCCAGCGCGCCCGCGGCCAGCACGGCGCGCTTCGCCACGATCTTCCAGGACCGCTGGCGCGGCTCATGCTGCGGCGGCACCGCGACATGATCGTTCACGCGCTCGACCGCCGCGTATTGCCCGTGGTCGAATACCGAGGTGACCGCGGTGCGGCGCATGATGCGCACCTCCGGCATCGCGGCAAGCTCGGCTTCGATCTCCGCCGCCCACGCAACGCCGCCCTTGCCGTCGATCTCGTGGCGTTCGCCGAGCAAGCGCCCGCCGAGGCGGAAGTCCTCGTCTGCCAGGATCACCCGCGCGCCGGCGCGGCCGGCGGCGAGCGCCGCCATCAGGCCGGTCGGCCCGCCGCCGATCACCAGCACGTCGCAATACGCGTAGGCCTTCTCGTAGTGGTCAGGATCTTCCGCGCCGGACGCGCGGCCGAGACCCGCGGCCTGGCGGATCAGCGGCTCGTACAGCTTTTCCCAGAACGCCGCCGGCCACATGAAGGTCTTGTAGTAGAAGCCCGCGACGAGGAAGCGCGAGAGCCGGTCGTTCACCGCGCCGAAGTCATGGCGCAGCGAGGGCCAGCGGTTCTGGCTCGCGGCGGTGAGCCCGTCATAAAGCTCGGCGGTGGTCGCGCGCGTGTTCGGCTCGCGCCGCGCGCCGCTGCGCAACTCGACCAGCGCGTTCGGCTCTTCCGAGCCCGCGGTCAGGATGCCGCGCGGGCGGTGATACTTGAACGAGCGTCCGGTGAGCCGCACGCCGTTCGCGACCAGCGCCGAGGCAAGCGTGTCGCCGGCGAAGCCTGAGAACGCCGCACCGTCGAACGTGAACGACAGCGGCGCGCCGCGCTCGATCAGTCCGCCGCTGGCCAGCCGGTGCGAACTCACGGCGCAGCTCCGCCGTCCGCGAACGTCACGTCGTTGATCTCGTGCGTGCGCGTGTTGCGCGTGACCACGAGCCACTTGTGGCAGCCGCCGCCGTGATACCAGAGCTCCCGAAACAGCCCGGACGGGTTGTCGCGCAGATAAACGTAATCGTGGAACGCCGCCGCGGCATCGGGCGCGGACGGATCGGGCCGGCGCACCGAGGCGTCACCCAGATAGGTGAACTCCTCGTTGCCGCGCGGACCGCAGAAGGGGCAAGGGATACGCAACGGCGCCTCAATGCAGGTTCGGTTGCGCGCCGGCGCCGCGCTCGTCGAGCACCGCGCCGGTGGCGTAGCGGTCGAGCCGCATCGCGGCCGCCACGGGATAGGGCTCGTCGCGCGCGATCAGATGCGCGAAGCACCAGCCGGAGGCGGGCGTGGCCTTGAAGCCGCCGTAACACCAGCCGCAGTTGAGATAGAGGCCGCCGACGCCCGTGCGGTCGATGATCGGCGAGCCGTCCATCGACATGTCCATCAGTCCGCCCCACTGGCGCAGCATGCGGATGCGCCCAAGCCCGGGCCAGATCGCCATGCCGCCTTCCATCACATCCTCGACGGTCGGCAGATTGCCGCGCCACGCATAGGAATTGTAGCCGTCGATGTCGCCGCCGAACACGAGACCGCCCTTGTCGGACTGGCTTATGTAGAAGTGTCCGGCGCCGAAAGTGACGACGTGGTCGATCGCGGGCTTGATCCCCTCCGACACGAAGGCCTGCAGCACGTGGCTTTCGATCGGCAGCCGCAGCCCGGCCATCGCGCCGAGGCGTGAGGTGTTGCCGGCGACCGCAAGGCCGACCTTCTTCGCGCGGATGCTCCCGCGCGTCGTGTCGATCGAGACGACGCGGCCGTCCTTGATGTCGATGCCGGTGACCTCGCAATTCTCGATGATGTCGACGCCGCGCATGTCGGCGCCGCGCGCATAGCCCCACACCACCGCGTCGTGCCGCGCGGTGCCGCCGCGCCGCTGCAGCAATCCGCCGTGGATCGGGAAGCGGGCATTGTCGTAGTCGAGGAACGGCACCATGCGCTGCACCGCCGCGCGGTCGAGCAGCTCGGCATCGACGCCGTGCAGGCGCATCGCATTGCCGCGGCGCGCGAAGGCGTCGCGTTGCTGGTCGGAGTGATAGAGATTGAGCACGCCGCGCTGGCTCACCATCGCATTGTAGTTGAAGCTCTGCTCGAGCCCCTCCCACAGTTTCATCGACCACTCGTAGAAGCCCTCGTTGCCGGGCAGCAGGTAGTTCGAGCGGATGATGGTGGTGTTGCGCCCCGCATTGCCGGAGCCGATGTAGCCCTTCTCCAGCACCGCCACGTTGGTGATGCCGTGTTCTGTCGCAAGGTAATACGCGGTCGCGAGCCCGTGCCCGCCGCCGCCGATGATGACCACGTCGTATTCGGTCTTGGGCTCCGCCTTGCGCCACGCCGGGGCCCAGCCGGTGTGGCCGCGCAACGCCTCGCTCAGCAGTGAAAAGACGGAGTATTTCATTTCGACCCGGCAGCCTCCAACGCAGCGTAGCCGAGGCCGACGAGCGTTGCCACAATCGTCGGCTGCGCGGAGCGCCGGACATGGCGGCCCTGCGGCAAGCGCGGAGTTGACGGCCGCGCCCCAGGGCTACATCCTTGCCCAAAGCGCAATCCAGAGAGGCATAACATGCGCCGGGGTCGCCGGGACGATTGCGGCTGCGATTGAGGGGCCATCAATGATCAGGTTGCATCGGCGTCAGGTTCTTCTCGGAGCGCTTGCCGGCACGCTGTTTGCCCCGGTTCGCGCCACGACGCAATCCAGGGAGCCGATACTCATTGGCATCACCGGCCCCCTCACCGGCCAGTACGCCCAGTACGGCGCGCAATGGAAAAAAGGCTTCGACGTCGCGCTCGACGAGATCAACGCGGCCGGGGGGATCAACGGGCGGCCCCTCGCCTATGTGTTCGAGGACAGCCAGAGCGACCCGCGCCAGACCGTGACGATCGCGCGCAAATACGTCGCCGACGAGCGCATCGTGGTCGAGGTCGGCGACTTCTCCTCAGCCGCCTCGATGGCGGCCTCGCCGATCTACCAGGCCGCCGGCCTGGTGCAGTTCGGCTTCTCCAACTCGCACCCGGATTTCACCCGCGGCGGCGACTTCATCTGGAGCAACGCCGTCAACCAGAAGGACGAGATGCCGCTGCTCGCGGACTTCGTGCGCGACCTGGGGCTGAAGAAGGTCGCGATCCTGCATCTCAACAATGACTGGGGCCGCACCGCCAAGGACCTGCTGGTCGCCGCCATCAAGGAGCGCGGCGGCGAGGTCACCGGCTCGGAAGGGTATCTCGCGGACGAGAAGGACTTCCGCTCCGCGATCGTGCGTGCGCGCTCGTCCAACCCGGATTCGCTCGCGCTGATCTCCTACTATCCGGACGGCGCGCAGCTGACGCGCCAGATCCGCCAGGCCGGCATCACCCAGCCGATCATCGCCGGCGGCTCGATCTATTCCCCCAAGTTCCTCGAACTCGGCGGCAACGAGGTGAACGGCGTGCTCACCACCGTGCCGTTCTTCCCCGGCGACCCGCGCCCGCAGGTGCAGACCTTCGTCAAGGCATTCGAGGCAAAGTTCAAGGAAGAGCCGGACGCCTACAACGGGCGCGCCTACGACACCTTCATCCTGCTCGCGGCGGTGATGCGGCAGTTCGGGACCGATCGCAAGGCAATCCAGCAGGGCCTCGGCAAGATCAAGGACGTGCCGAGCGTGGTCTACGGCAAGGTGACGTTCGACACCGCGACGCGGCGCGTCGCCAACCCGTTCGTCTCGCGCATCGAAGTCAAGAACGGCAAGTGGGCCGCCTACGAGGGCGGCAAGGCGATGCGGTAAGTGACGTCCTCGCTTTTCTCTTCTCTTGGCCCCTGGTTCGACTACACCATCAACGGCCTTGTGGTCGGCAACATCTATGCGCTGCTCGCGGTCGGGCTCGCGCTGATCTACGGCGTCTCGCATCTCATCAACTTTGCGCACGGCTCGATCTACATGGTCGGCGCCTATATCGGCTGGCTGTGCATCACCTATTTGAAAACGCCGCTGCCGTTGACCCTGCTGGCGGTGGTGATCGGCTGCGGCCTGCTCGGCATGGCGATCGAGCGCATCGGGCTGCGCCCGTTGCAGGGCTCGCCGCGCATCGCGCCGCTGCTCTCCACCATCGGGATCGGGCTGGTGCTCGACCAGGTGGTGCAGCTGATGTTCACGCCCGACCCGCGCGGCGTGCCGCTGCAGCTGCCCGACTGGCGCATCCAGATCGGCGGCGGCACCATCGGGGCGCTCGACCTTCTGATTGCCGGCATTGGGCTGGTCAGCGCGGTCGCGCTCTATCTGTTCCTGCGCTTCACCAAGCTGGGCTGGGCGGTTCGGGCGACCGCACTCGATCGCGACGCCGCGCAGCAATGCGGCGTCGACGTCAACAAGGTGAACAGCCTGGTGTTCGCGATCGCTGCCGCGCTTGGCGGCGTGTCCGGCTTCCTGGTCGGCATGTATTACAACTCGATCGATCCCAACATGGGCTTCCATGCCGGCTTGAAGGGCATCGTCGCGCAGATGATCGGCGGCATGGGCAACGTGCCCGGCGCGATCGCGGGCTCGCTGCTGCTCGGCCTGATCGAGAGCTACGGCATCGCCGCGTTCGGCACCAGTTACCGCAATCTGTTCGCCTTCCTGGTGATGATCGCGATCCTGGTACTGAAGCCGAACGGGATCTTCTCGCGCGGGCGCTCGCTGCCGCCCGAGCCGCTCACTGGGACTTTCATCGCGCCGAGCGCGCCGCTGCGCATTCCTTGGGGCGTCGTCGCGGCGCTCGCCGTGGCGGCGCTGGCGCTGCCGCTGGTGGTGCGCAACGGCTATGTGCTGCAGACATTGGGCATCGGCTGGCTCTACGCCGTGCTGGCGATCAGCCTCACCTTGGTGGCCGGCACCGCCGGCATGATCTCGCTCGGCCAGGCCGGG
>DATEKY010000162.1:0-2065 GCA_035277225.1 Xanthobacteraceae bacterium | reverse complement strand
GTGGGCACGGCGCGAAGACGCGCCTTTGCCCACCCTACGACAGCAGTTCCTTCAATTTATACCGGATGATCTTGCCCGACCCCGTGCGCGGGATCTCTTTAATAATGTGCACCGCGCTCGGCACCTTGTAGGCCGACAGTTTTTTGCGGCAGTGGCCGAGCAGCGCTTCGCTCTCGACCATCTGCCCGACGCGCGCCACCACGAACAGCACCGGTGTTTCGCCGAGATGCTCGTGCGGCGCGCCGACCACGGCGCAATCGAGCACCGGCGCAAACGTGTTCGCCACCTCCTCGATCTCGGCCGGGGCGATGTTCTGCCCGCCGCGGATGATCAACTCCTTCAGCCGCCCCGTAATGGTGAGGAAGTTGTTCGCGTCGGCCTTCGCCAGATCGCCGGTGTGGTACCAGCCGTTGCGCAGCGCCTTCGCGGTCTCTTCCGGCTTGTTGAGATAACCGGGCATCACGTTCGGGCCGCGCACGATCAGTTCGCCCTCCTGCCCGGCGCCGACGTCGCGCCCGTTCACCGGATCGACGATGCGCACGGCAAGCCCCGGCACCGGGAAGCCGCACGAGCCGAACACGCGACTGCCCGTCGGCCAGTTCATCGTCACCATCGTGGATGTCTCGGTGATGCCGTAGCCGTCGAGCAGCGGCACGCCGAGACGCGCCTCGAACTCGCGGTTGAGCGTCGCCGGCATGATGGCGCCGGCCGATATGCAGACCCGCATGCCGGGAAGCGCTGCGCCCTCGGCGCCCTGCATCAAATAGTGAAACATCGTCGGCACGCCAGGGAAGACCGTGAACTCGCCGGTGCGCAGCAGCCGCATCGCCTCCGAGGTGGAGAAGCGCTCCATGATGTACTCGCTCGCGCCCGTCGCAAGCACGGCGAGCACCGAGAGGTTGAGCGCGTAGGAATGAAACAGCGGCAGCGGCGACAGCATCGTATCGCGCTCGCTCAAGCCGGCGATCGGCGCCCAGCAGGCCGCGACGATCCACAGCATGCCGTGCACGGTGAGCAGCACGCCCTTGGCGCGGCCGGTGGTGCCCGACGTATAGAGAATGAACGCCGGCTCGTGCATCAGCGGAACATCACGCGGCGCGGATTGCGGCGCGGTGGACAGCAGGGTTTCGTAGGAGAGCGCATCGGTGCGCGTGCCGCCGCGGCTGGTCGCGATCACGGTTTGCAGGTTTGGCGCGTCGGCTTTCAGTTTCGCGACCAGATCGCCGCGCTCTCCGGTCGTGACGATGGCGCGGCAGTTCGCGTCTTCCAGACGATAGGCGATTTCCGGTTCGCTCGCGTCATAGCTGATCGGCACACCGATCGCGCCGGCGCGCGCGATGGCGAAGCACGTCTCGATCCATTGCGTCGAGTTCGGCAACAGGATCGCCACCGTGTCGCCGGCCGCGATGCCGTGGTCAGCGAGATGCGCGGCGAGCCGCGCGGTGCGCTCCTCGAGCTGCGCGTAGGTGACCGAGGATTGCGCGTCGCGGTACGCGACCTTGCTGCCGCGCTCGCGCGCGTGGCGCTTGAGCAATTCGGGGATCGGCGCGATGAGGTCCGCATGCAGCATTGTCAGACCATCGAATAGCCGCCGCTGATGCTCAGCACCTGCCCGGTGATCCAGCCGCTGCTCGGCGCAGCGAGCAACGCGACCATCGGGGCGACGTCGCCGGCCTGCCCGAGACGCCGCACCGGATAGAGCTTCACTAGCTTCTCGCGGTTCGCCTCGACCCAGTCCTTGTCGTGGTCGGTTTCGACCAGCCCGAGCGAGATCGCGTTCGCGGTGGTGCCAGAGCGGCCGAACTCGCGCGCCAGCGACTTCATCAGCGCGACCACGCCTGCGCGCGCCGCCGCCACGATCGCGAGCCCGGATTCGCCGACGCGCGAGGAATCCCCGATCAGGCTGATGATGCGGCCGTTCTTGGCGTTCTCCAGATGCGGCGCGGCGGCGTGGCAGCAGTGGATCGCGCCGTATAGACAGGCATCGATCTGGCTGTGCCAATCTTCCGGTTTGGTCTCGACGAAGCGCTGGCGCTTCGCCAACCCGGCATTGTTGACGAGGATG
>DATEKY010000161.1:0-6691 GCA_035277225.1 Xanthobacteraceae bacterium | reverse complement strand
TGGCGCCGTCCTCGACTTCGGCCTGCGCCATCATCGGATCGAGACCGGCCCAGGCGTCGACGTCGCCGCGGATCAGCGCGGTCTTGCCGTCGGGATGCTGCAGCAGCACCGGCGTGATGTCCTTTTCGGTCAGCCCGGCGTCGAGCAGCGCGCGCACCAGGAAGATGTGCGGATCGGTGCCGCGCGTCACCGCGACGCGCTTGCCTTTGAGGTCCGACACTTTGGTGATGGGCGAGTCCTTGCGCGTCACCAGCGCGGTCCACTCGGGACGCGAATAGACGTAGATCGACTTGATCGGATTGCCGTTGATCTTCGACACCAGCGCCGCCGAGCCCGCGGTCGAGCCGAAGTCGATCGAGCCGGCGCTGAGGAATTCCAGCGCCTTGTTCGAGCCGAGCGTCTGCACCCAGCGGACCCCGATGCCGTCCTTGGCGAATTCCTTCTCGAGCAGGCCCTGCTCCTTCAGCACCATCGAGACCGGATTGTAGGTCGCCCAGTCGATCCGGATTTCCTTCGGCTTGTCGGCGGCCAGCAGGTTGGTCGGCAGCAGACCGACGAACAGTGCCAAGAAGAGGGAACGTCGTGAGAAGAGGGACATAAGTCCTCCATTCGTTTTGCGGCTTGCGCCGCGGTTGATGGAGGCGGGAGGGCCCGCCGTTCAGCTGACTGCTTGGGCGGGGCCCACGCTTTAGCTGCATTTGTTAAGCGCCCGCAAGCTGATCGCTCAAATCGGCGCTATGATTATTCTACGAGGAGGCCGCGAAGCGCGTCAACGCGAATGAAATTGTATTTTGCCTAAGTCTTATGGAAGAATATTCTTTCACGGGCCTTCGGACCGAACCAGCCACGGCGCCGCGCGCCGCCAAGGCCCGTCACGCGACAGGCATGGCGTGACTCGGCATCATCGGCTATCGGAATTTCCCCATGCTTTCTCCCGCCGATCGCGCGCCGCCCGCCCTCATCGATGTCGATGCGGTCGCGGCCGATCTTGCGCGCCTGCGTGAGGCCTATGAGGGGCGCGAGCGCGAGCTGCGCACGGCCGTCGCCCAGCGGCTCAAGGTCGCGCTCGCCGAAGGCCGCGCCGGGGCCGAAGCGCTGCTGATGAAAGACCGCCACGGGCGCAAATGCGCCGAGCGGCTCTGCCTCATGCAGGATGACATCATCCGCATGCTCTACGAGCTGTCCGCCGCGCTCTATCGCTCCGCGTCGCGCTCCGACAGCGAGCGCATGACCGTGGTGGCGACCGGTGGCTACGGCCGCGGTCTGCTCGCGCCCGGCTCCGACATCGATCTGCTGTTTCTCTTGCCCTACAAGCAGACCGCGTGGGGCGAGTCGGTCGCCGAAGGCATTCTCTATTGCCTCTGGGACATGGGGCTGAAGGTCGGCCACGCCACGCGCTCGGTCGACGAGTGCATCCGCCAGGCCAAGGCGGACATGACCATCCGCACCGCGCTGCTCGAGGCGCGCTACCTGCTCGGCGATCGCGCGCTGTTCGACGAGTTCGTCGCGAAGTTCGACAAGTCGATCGTGAAGGGCAGCGCCACGCAGTTCGTCGCCGCCAAGCTCGCCGAGCGCGAGGAGCGGCTGCGCCGCGCCGGGCAGTCGCGCTACCTGGTCGAGCCGAACGTGAAGGACGGCAAGGGCGGCCTGCGCGATCTGCACACGCTGTTCTGGATCGCCAAATACGTCTACCGCGTGCACGAGCCGGACGAACTGATCGAGCGCGGCGTGTTCGACCGCGAGGAGTACAAGATCTTCCGCAACGCGGAGGACTTCCTCTGGGCGGTGCGCTGCCACATGCATTTCGTGACCCGGCGCGCCGAGGAGCGGCTCTCGTTCGACATCCAGCGCGAGATCGCGGTGCGGCTCGGCTACACGGCGCATCCCGGCATGCGCGACGTCGAGCGCTTCATGAAGCACTACTTCCTGGTCGCCAAGGACGTCGGCGACCTCACCGCGATCCTGTGCGCGGGCCTCGAGGAGCGCGAGGCCAAGCCGCTGCCGGTGCTCGACCGCGTGATGGCGCGCTTCAAGCCGCGGCCGCGCCGCGTCGTGCTCGAGTCGGACGACTTCGTGGTCGACAACAGCCGCATCAACATCGCCGACGCGGAAGCGTTCCGGCGCGATCCGGTCAACCTCATCCGGCTGTTTCGCCTGGCGCAGAAGCACAATCTCGCGTTCCATCCGCAGGCGATGCGGGTCGCGAGCCGCTCGCTGCGGCTGATCGACCAGACGCTGCGCGAGGACAAGGTCGCGAACGAGCTGTTCCTCGAGATTCTCACCTCCGACGGCGCCGAGGTGGTGCTGCGCCGCATGAACGAGGCCGGCGTGCTCGGCCGCTTCGTGCGCGCCTTCGGGCGCATCGTCGCGATGATGCAGTTCAACATGTATCACCACTACACGGTGGACGAGCACCTGCTGCGCTGCATCGGCATCCTCGCCGACATCGAGGCCGGCGCAAACGACGAGTTCGTGCTCGCCGGCGAGCTGATGAAGACGATCCAGAAATCGCACCGCAATCTGCTCTACGTCGCGCTGTTCCTGCACGACATCGCCAAGGGGCGGGTCGAGGATCATTCGATCGCGGGCGCGCGCATTGCGCGCCGGTTCTGTCCGCGGCTCGGATTGTCGGCGGCCGAGACCGACACGGTGGCCTGGCTGGTCGAGCAGCACCTGGTGATGTCGACCATCGCGCAGTCGCGTGACCTCTCCGACCGCAAGACGATCGAGAATTTCGCCGGCGTCGTGCAGTCGCTCGAGCGCATGAAGCTGCTGCTGATCCTCACCGTCGCGGACATCCGCGCGGTCGGCCCCGGCGTATGGAATTCCTGGAAGGCGCAGCTCTTGCGCACGCTCTATTACGAGACTGAGCCGGTGCTGACCGGCGGCTTCTCCGAGGTGAACCGGCAGAAGCGCGTCGAGATGGCGCAGACCGAATTGCGGCACGAGCTCAAGGACTGGAGCGCGGACGAGCTCCACGCCTATCTCGGCCGCCACTATCCCGCCTACTGGCTCAAGGTCGACCTGACGCACAAGGTCTCGCACGCGCATTTCCTCAAATCGGCGCAGGCGGCCGGCAAGGCGGTCGCGACCGGCGTCGGCTTCGACACCGCGCGCGGGGTCACCGAACTGACCGTGCTGGCGCCGGACCATCCGCGGCTCCTGTCGGTGATCGCCGGCGCCTGCGCGGCGGCGGGCGCCAACATCGTGGATGCGCAGATCTTCACCACCACCGACGGGCTCGCGCTCGACACCATCGCGGTCTCGCGCGAGTTCGAGCACAACGAGGACGAGGCGCGCCGCGCGGTGCGCATCGCGGATTCGATCGAGCGCGCGCTGCGCGGCGAGTTGCGGCTGCCCGACGTGATGGCGAAGCGCACGGCGCGCAAGGCGCGGCTGAAGGCGTTCGCGATCGAGCCCGAGGTGATGCTGAACAACCAGTGGTCCAACCGCTACACCGTGGTCGAGGTCACCGGGCTCGATCGCCCGGGCCTGCTCTACGAACTGACCGCGACGATTTCCAAGCTCAATCTCAACATCGCCTCGGCGCACGTCGCGACCTTCGGCGAGCGGGTGGTCGACGTCTTTTACGTCACCGACCTGATGGGCGCGCAGATCACCTCGCCCTCGCGCCAGGCCGCGATCAAGCGTGCGCTGCTGCCGCTGTTCGTCGAGGACGAGCGCAAGGCCGTGAAGGCGGGCTGAGCATCAACGCGCGACCATGATCTGCAGCCGGGGGATCGCCGCCAGCCGGGCGAGCCTGTTCTTGCAGCGCAAGGCGCCCCAGTACCGCTTGATCTGCGACGGCGGTGGATCGCCGGCATAGTATTTCCGCCGCTCGAACGACACCTGCTCGAAGTACCGGCGGGCGATGGTCGCGATCTCGCGGTCCGATCGGTAGCAAATCCCGATATCGAGGTAGGAGCGATTGTGCGCGACGGTTTGCCGGACCGACAGGCCGCGCTGGAACGCATTGCGGATGCCGAGCAGGGCCCACAGCGCAAGCCACCAGTCGGATTGAATCCGACCAGCGAACGGAACCAGGAAATGCGGCTCGAGAACGGCGTTGCGGCTGGGATAGGCGTGGAGCGACATTCCGCCGGGTTTCAGGACGCGCGCGCACTCGCGCATCATCCCGCCCAGGGCATAGCAGCGTTCGATCACCACCTCGGAGAAGACCAGATCGAACGTCGCATCCGGGTAGGGCAGAAACACAGCCTCGTCGCGCAGCCTGGTGTCCGAAGGATCGACGCGCATGACCAGCGAGGAAAACCACGCACGGTCGCAAGGCTTTCGGAGCGTCACCGTGTCGACGAAGTCGAACCCGTAGGCATCGTAGCCGGCATCGCGCAGCTGATAGACGCGGAATCCGGTTCCGCAGCCGAAAATGAGAATGCGTGGAGCGGCGGTGGCCTGCCAGCCCGCATTCTTGATTGACGACAGGAAGTCTTCCGCTTCGGACATCGCGACCGTACGAATCGATGGACGCCGAATTAGATCACACGCATATGTAGGCGCGAAGACTTCGGCACCCGCAACCCACAGCGCGCGCTTCGCCGGGTTCCTCGGGACGGAGTGACATTTCCTTAACCCTGTGCGGCCGTTGGCGCGTATTGCGTGGCGTACCGGCAACGCCGCGCGTCCGCTCGCGTCGGCAGCCGAATGCTTAACCGCGCATTAAATCGCGCCCGTTAGCGTGCCCCCAACGGGACGGCCTCGCTTGGTCAGAGGCCGGTGCAGGGGCGCGTATGGCCGCGGAGCGTAGGAACAAAGAGCGTGGGCCCGCGTCCGATGATGCGCCGCGCCGCAAAAAGAAGCGCAAGGACGGCGCGCGCCGCTCGCTGCTTGGCCGCACCGTCTATTGGTCGCTGGTGCTCGGCCTGTGGTGTTTCATCGGCGCCATCGGCCTGGTCGCCTGGGTCGCCGCGCATCTTCCGCCGATCCAGTCGCTCGAAGTGCCGAAGCGGCCGCCCTCGATCCAGATCGTCGGCCTGAACGGCCGCGTGCTCGCGACGCGCGGCGAGATGGGCGGCGCCGCAGTGCCGCTGCGCGAGCTCCCGCCGTTCCTGCCGAAGGCGTTCCTCGCGATCGAGGACAAGCGCTTCTATTCGCACTGGGGGCTCGATCCGATGGGCGTGTTGCGCGCGGTCGGCGCCAACCTGCTGCATCGCGGCGTCGCGCAGGGCGGCTCGACCATCACGCAGCAGCTCGCCAAGAACCTGTTCCTGACGCAGGAACGCACCATGACGCGCAAGCTGCAGGAGGTGATCCTCGCGGCCTGGCTCGAACGCAAATACAGCAAGGACGAGATCCTCGATCTCTATCTCAACCGGGTCTATTTCGGCTCCGGAGCCTATGGCGTCGAGGCGGCGGCGCAGCGCTATTTCGGCAAGTCCGCGCGCAACGTGACGCTCTCGGAAGCCGCATTGCTCGCGGGCCTCGTCAAGTCGCCCTCGAAGCTCGCGCCGACGCGCAACTACGACGGCGCGGAGCGGCGCGCGCAGATCGTGCTCGCCGCGATGTCCGACGCCGGCTTCGTCACCGACGCCAACGCCAAGGCCGCGATCGCGGTGCCGCCGCAGATCGTCAAGCAGACGGCCGGCGGCTCGATCAACTACGTCGCCGACTGGGTGATGGACGTGCTCGACGGCGTGGTCGGGCGGGTCGAGCAGGACATCGTGGTCGAGACCACGATCGATCCGAGCTTGCAGGCGCTCGCCGAGAAGTCGCTGCTCGACGAGCTCACCCCGAAGGGCGCGAAGTTCGACGTCGAGCAGGGCGCCTTCGTCGCGATGACGCCGCAGGGCGCGGTGCGTGCGCTGGTCGGCGGCAAGAGCTACGCCGAGAGCCAGTTCAACCGCGCGGTCGCGGCGAAGCGCCAGCCCGGCTCGGCGTTCAAGCCATTCGTCTACCTGACCGCGCTGGAGCGCGGGCTGACCCCTGACACGATCCGCGAGGACAAGCCGATCGACATCAAGGGCTGGAAGCCGGAGAACTACACGCACGAATATTTCGGCCCGGTCTCGCTGACGAAAGCGCTGGCGATGTCGCTCAACACCGTGGCGGTGCGCCTCACGATGGAGGTCGGCCCGCAGGCGGTGGTGCGCACCGCGCACCGGCTCGGCATTTCGTCGAAGCTCGAGCCGAACGCCTCGATCGCGCTCGGCACCTCGGAAGTCTCCGTGATGGAGCTGGTCTCGGCCTACGTGCCGTTTGCCAACGGCGGCGTCGCGGTCGCGCCGCATGTGATCGAGCGCGTGCGCAGCCAGAACGGCAAGCTGATCTACAAGGCGCGCAATCCCGGCCTCGGCCGCGTCATCGACGACCGCCACGCCGCGATGATGAACCAGATGATGCAGGAGACGCTGACCACCGGTACGGCGCGCAAGGCCGAGCTCGGTGCGTTCCCGGCGGCCGGCAAGACCGGCACATCGCAGGATTTCCGCGATGCCTGGTTCGTCGGCTACACCGGCCACCTGATCGCCGGCGTGTGGCTCGGCAATTACGACAATTCTCCGACCAAGAAGCTGACCGGCGGGGGCATGCCGGTCGAGATCTGGAGCCGCTTCATGAAGGCGGCGCATCAGGGCCTGCCGATGGCGGACCTGCCCGGCATGACGAGCCGCACGCCCGATCCGGCGCTGCCGCCGGCACTGGCGCCGGTGCCGCAATCGTCCGCGCCGCTTACCTC
>DATEKY010000160.1:0-4280 GCA_035277225.1 Xanthobacteraceae bacterium | reverse complement strand
GGCACCTACGTCGTTCCGAAGGTGCTGGACCGCGGCTACCTGTCACTCGGCAAGGAACGTTTCGAGTTCCTGCAGCAGGGTCGGTGAGGTCATGAGTGACACTCCCTCGATCTCCAGCGCACAGCCAGACCCGGTGCCGCCCGCCGTGACCGACCGTCGGCCGGTACCTCGCGGTGTGCTGCCGCGCGGCGTGCAAACGTGGATCATGGCCGGCGTCGCCGCCGGGATGCTGGCGATCATGTTGATCGTCGGTCGCCCGGACCCGCCGCCCCGACCCGCACAGGCCACCGCCCCCGCACAAGCGCCGAGTGCCGATCGCGTGCGCGACTACCAGGACCGCCTACGTCTTCTGGAGGCTCAGGCGCTCCGTGAAGCGCAAGCGACTGGAGTGACACAGCCGGAGCCGGCTCCGTACGCCGCCGACACAGGAGCGCCTCCACCACAGGATCCGATTGCCGAAGAGCGGAAGCGCCGCGAATACCAGAGCCTCTTTGCGAGCAACGTCGTGCTCAGCCGGCGCCCTGAGAGCGAGCGACCAGATCAAGGACGGATCGACTCGATGCCCGGCGCCGCGCCCACGCAGGCGGGCTCACCGAGTCCGTCTGTCGAAGAAGTGGCTGACGCAGTTGTGCGAGCCACCACCAGGACCGCCGGGGCGTCCGGAACCGGAGCGCCCGCTGCTCAGACCGCCGTGACACCGGCAGCCAGCGAATCACGGCCGCTGGATCCGGCGCAGCGGCGCACTCCCGACTACACACCGCCGATCAGCGCCGCCGGACCGCTTTATCGCGTGCTCGAAGGCACGATCATCGACACCGTTCTCACCAATCGGCTGGACGGCGCGATGGCCGCGCCCGTGAACTGCTTGGTAACCAACGCTCTCTATTCCCACACGGGCCGACAAGTCCTCGTGCCCGCCGGCGCCAGGATTCTGGGCGAGACGAAGCCAGTGCAGGCGTTCGGTGAGACGCGCCTCGCTGTGTCCTTTCATCGGCTGCTCATGCCGGACGGTCGCAGCTACCGCCTCGATCAGTTCATGGGCCTCAACCAGATCGGCGATGCCGGACTGCGCGACAAGGTCAACCACCACTTTCTATCTACGTTCGGTGCGGCAGCGGCCGTCGGCCTGATCAGCGGCCTTTCGCAGTACTTGGGCAGCGCCGGACTTGGAAGCGGCGACGGAGATCGGACGATTGTCATCGCTGGCGGCGTGGGTGACGCGACCTCTCAAGCCGCGATGCAGGTCATGAATCGCTTTCTCAATCGGCTGCCGACGATCACGATTCGCGAGGGGCATCGGGTGAAGGTGTACCTCACGAGCGACATCGAGTTGCCGACCTATACCCCTGCCGTCGCTTCAGGACGGTTTTGAACGGGAGGACCCATGTTCCGCCGACTTCTGTTGCTCGTTACCACGCTCTGCACGATCGCCGTGCCGGCCCATGCGCAGTTCGTTGTCATCGACCCGGCGAACCTCGTGCAGACGACGTTGATCGCCTACCGCGTACAGCAGCACTACACGGAGCTACGGGCGCAGTACTTGACCGTGCTCCGAATGGCGCAGAGGCTGGGAAGCCTCGATCGATTTCGGACTCCTCCAATTGCACTGACCTCGCACGATCCCTCTCGCTGGGACTTCGGGCGACCGTGGATCCAGGCGCTCAACAGCGGCGATCCGACCGGCTCGGCGTACTTCTCAACCACGCTGCCGCTCCTTCGTCCGACGACCACGCCGCCGACGCTGAGTGCAGCGGCCAGACAGATGCTGCAGCGGCAGTACGCCACAGTTGAGATCACCGATTCCGTAGCGACGATGGGCGGCCACCAGGTCGCTCTCGCTCGCGGGTACCACGGTCAGCTTCAGAACGCTGTGGAGTCCCTTCAGAACGATGTTCTCAACCCGGGCTCGCAGTACCACGAGATGACCGCCATCCTCGACAAGATCGCGGCTGGGGAGTTGCTGGGACGCCGGCAGGACATGCTCTCGAACCAGCTCCTGTCGCACGCCCTCGAGCAGCTGCTCGCACGCGGTAAGCGGCTGCGCGACACCGAAGCCGCCACCATCAACATGCAGCTCGTCACGTGGCGCGATGCGCGGGTGGCCAACGAGGCGTTCGCCGCCGGCACGGGCGACGCGCTCCGGACATGGCGTCAGCCTTAATCATCGTTGCGGGAATGGAGGACATCATGCGACGACTTCTTCTCGGGCTGCTGGTGGTCGCCTTGGCTGCACAACCGGCGCGTGCGCAGCTGTCAGTCTATGACCCGGCCAACACGGCACGAAACACGATCTCAGCCATCTACCAGGAGTACCTGCTCCAAACCGAACAGGCGCAGCACGCGAAGCTCTGGGCAATGGCCCGGCGCCTTAGCGCGTTTGCCGATCTGCGCCGGTACGCCCTCCTGGACGTGCCCCGCTGGCGTACGCATGGCGGGGACTTCCTCTACGCGAACGGCATCAATGACGCGCTCATCTTCGGGGACCCGCGAGGCGCCGCGTACCTCGCCGTGAGCCACCCGGTGCTGAACGCACGGGCCGCTCTCGGGCGGCTCACGCCGGCGGCGCAGCGGGCACTGGCCAGCCGTCTGGCGACAGTGGAACTGGCCGACGCCGCAGCAGTATCAGCCATCAACGATACGGGATCACTGCGCCTGAACGGGCGCCGCCAGGAACTGCAGGCGATCGACGCGCTGGAAGCGCAGGTCATCGACCCATCCCTCGAGCAGAGCGCCACGGCGGTACTCGACAAGATCAGTGGATCAGTCCTGCTTGGCACCCGACAGCGTCAAGCGCGCAGCCAGCTGCTGACCGCCTTCGTGGAGCAGCTCCTGGTCGACTCGAAGCGGGCGCGCGACGTCGATGCGACGGCGCTCAACATGCAGCTCGTGACGTGGCGCGACAGCCGAGCGGCAAACGCCGCGTTCGTCGCCGGTACAGGGGACGCGCTGCGCACCTGGAGACAACCGTAGAAGGTCCGGAGGCCCGTCGTGCAGCTCAATCTCTTGCCCACAATTCAGCAGGCAATCGCGAACCTCCTGACAGTGTATGAGCCCGAGTTCCTGCGCTTCGGGTACAGCCTCTTCCTGTCATTCGCGACCATCCTGATCGTGTGGCAGGGCGTCAAGATGATGTTCTCGCACGACAACCTCGGGGACTCGATGTTCGACTTCGCGAAGCTCTTGATGCTGATCTCGTTCGGCTACGCCTTCATCGCGTTCTACGAGGCACCGATTCCAGGCATCGGGGTGTCATTTAGCAACCTCATCACGGACCAGACGGGGTACTTCCAGAGCGTTCTGGAGGCGCGCGCCTTCGACAACATCTACCGGCACTTCGACGAGCTGTCGGACCACTTTCTCCAACCCGATGCGTGGTCGATTCTGGCGAACCTGATCTACTGGGCGATGCTGCTGCTCATTGCCTTGGCAAAGGGGCTGTCGCTCGCCGTCATCGCCTTTGGGCTGATCGCGAGCGCGGTGTGCGGACTCCTGGGTCCGATCTTCGTTCCGTTCTTCATCGTGCCCAAGCTGGAGTGGCTCTTCTGGGGCTGGTTGAAGTCGTTCATCCAGTACTCGTTTGTCCCGGTGGTCGCCATCGCGTTCCTGATGATCTTCGAGCAATTCGTCTTCCGCTACGTGACGACGCTCCCGCCAACGATCACGTCAGCGGAGTACGGCGTTTATGGCCTTCAGGCGGTCGCCGTCGTGGTGACCTTCTGTATCGGGATCGCACTTGTGCCCTCGCTGACGAGTTCGATTTTCTCCGGGCAGGGCGGGCAAAGCATCCTCTCCTCCGTGCCGCGCTTAATCCGGATGCGTTGAAGGAACACCTTATGCCACGCCGATTCCAGACGCCCGTTCCAGACCATCTGCGCGAGCCTCACGAGGTCAATGTGCCAGGTCTATGGAACGTCTACATCCTCGGTATCGGCATCGCCATCCTCTTAGGCCTTGTCGGGGGATCGCTGTGGATCGCGTGGCGACTTCTGGCAGCCCGCTTCTTCGACTGAGGGGTGCACCATGAGCGCGACCACGGCGGACCTGAACCCAAAGACGCTCCAGGGCGCGAAGCGCCAGTTCGTGGAGTTGTACGGCTCGGCACTGGTCACAAACACGTACCTCCGAATCGCGTTGGCACTGGTCTCCCTCGTGGCCGTCGGCCTGGTGGGGCTCAACGTCTATACCGTGTCGCGGTACTCGCAGGTCAAGCCGTTGGTCATCCGGATCGACGACGTCGGCAGGGCCGAGGCGGTGCAGTACGACGCGACGAGCTACCAGCC
>DATEKY010000159.1:0-4463 GCA_035277225.1 Xanthobacteraceae bacterium | reverse complement strand
CGACGATGTCTTCGGTGCTGGCGCCGGGCTCAAGGCCAAGGATCTGGTAGGCCTCCTCATGCGTCATTGGCCCGCGCGGCGCACTGCTCCGCCCCGCTGCCGCATCGGCCTGCGCGTGCTCACGCCAGCCGGCATCCCGGCGGTCAAGATACGCTGCCAGTAGGGCGCGGCTCTCCTCGTCGATCTCGCCGAACAGGCCGACCAGCGTATCCACGTCGAGCGCGTCGAGCTGCTTGCCCTGGCGCGGACCGGCGCGGATCACGCCGCGCATCGCGCCGGTGTCGTGATCGAGCTCCATGTCGAGGAACGCCGAGCGCACCCGCGAAACCTGGCCGGTGCTCTTCTGCGTGCGCGCACCGAAGCCGGCCGGGCCGAACGGCACCCAGCCGAGCAGCCCGAATCCGACGAACGCGAGCGGCGCCGCGAGAGCGTACTGGCCGCGCAGCGCAAGGAATCCGGCAAAGCCCAGCACCGCAGTCCCGGCCATGGGCTTGGCCATCGCGGCGAGCTTGCGCGGATCGGCCTGGAGATATTTCTGCGCCATCCACAGCAGGACGGCGAGCGCGGCGAGCCCGAACAGCAGGGTCATCGTTATCTCATCTGCGCGAGCAGCTTCTGCGCGCCGCGGCCCTGCTTCGCCGACAAGTCGGCGAGCGCCTTGACGCCGCCTGCGGCATACACCGCCGCCGCGCGCAGCAGCTCGGCGAGCTCGTGCGCGGCTGACAGGTCGAACCGGCAATAGGCGCCGCGCGTCAATCGCGCGATCTCGCGGAACGCCTGCTCGGCGATCGGATCGTGACCCTCGTGGAACACGAAGGCCGGAATGCCGAGCAGCCCGAGCTCGCCGGCACCGGCGGCGAGATCGTCGATCCCTTCCTCCATCGCGTCGCCGACATAGACCAGCGCCGCCACCTTGCCGCGTGCATGCTCGGCCCGCGCGTGGCTCAGGACCTTGCGGATCTGGGTGTGGCCGCCGACGCAGTGGATGCGTCCCATCAGGTCGCCGAGCCCCTCTCCGTCGGACACCCAGCGCGACGCGCGGCACTCGTTGAGGCCGCGAAAGTAGACGAGCTGAACGTCGAGGCCGCCGATCGCCGCCGCCTCGCGGAACATCTCGGCCTGCAGCCGGCAGGCGGTGTCCCAGGTCGGCTGGCGGCTCATGGTGGCGTCGAGCGCAAAGACCAGCCGGCCGCGCTTGCCCTCGACCGGCGGCGCGACCGTGCGGGCGCGCTGGATGAACGCGTCGATTTCGGCGCGCGAGGAGGCTGCCGCCGGATCGCTGCGCGTGTCTCTTGGAGCAGGCGTCGTCTTATCGCGTTCGGATGCCATGTCGGGCCTTGGCCGGATCGCCCGGCCTTGGCCTATAAAGTGGCATCTTGGCTGCGCGACGCAATGCCCGTTTCGTGCCCCGGAACGCCGTCGAGCAGGTCGTCGATCTCGAGCGGCTTGTCCTGGCTGGCGAGCCATTCGGCCCGCGCCGCGGCGCGGCGGCGGCCTTTTTCGTCGATCGGCAGCTTGAGCGCGTCGATCAGCGAGCGCACCTCCTGGCGCGCGGTCAGGTGCGACAGATTCGGCCGGATGGCGGTCGCCTCGTTGAGCGTGTCGAGCGCGGTCAGCCCGTGCGGAAAGAACTCGCGGAACACGACGCGCTCGGAGAAGCCTTCGGTGGCGCGGAAGCCGAGCCGCAGGCCGAGCCGGTCGAGGCACTCGCCGACCAGCTTCTTGTTGCGCGAACCGAGCGGCGCGAGGCGGTTGCGCACCACGATCCAGTCGGTCAGCCCGCCGTCGACGATGCGGCGCTGGCGTCGCGCGTGACGCACCATCTTGGCGTAATGGCTCGCGCCGGTGACCTCGAAGGTCGCGGGATCGAGCGTGCCGAGCACGTCGAAGTCGAGGAAACTGTCGTTGAGCGGCGTGACCAGCGTGTCGGCCATCGAATGCGCGAGGCGCATCAGATAGGTGTCGTTGCCGGGCGTATCGACCACCACGAAATCGTGGCTGTGCTCGACCGTGTTGATCGCCGCCGCGAAGCCGCCGAACTCGGCCGCCTCGTTCTCGTCCACGCGCACCCCCTCGCCGCGCGCGATCGCGAAATGATCCGGCACCTCGAGCGCGGCACCGGTGCGCCGCGCGGCGTCACGGCGGTTCTCGACGTAATGCGTGAAGGTCTTCTGCCGGCTGTCGAGGTCGATCGTGGCGACGCGCTGGCCCGCCTTCAGCAGCGCGACCGCGATGTGCATCGCGGTGGTCGACTTGCCCGAGCCGCCCTTCTCGTTGCCGAGCACGATCACGTGCGCGGAACGCGGGACGCCACTGGTCGCCTGGACCAACATTCACTCGTGCCCTTCGACGGCCAGATAATCGGAATGCATTTGCCTCAAGGTCAAGATCAATTGCACGCGCAGACGGCCGGAACGGTTAACTGCGTGACGGGCGGGATTTCCCCCTGCTAGTTTCCCGCCAGGAATGGGGTGGGCATGGCGCGGAGATCGACAATTAGACCGAAGATCGCGAAAACGGTTCCGGCGCTGCGGCGCATCGTGGCCGGCTGGCGCGACAAAGGCGAGACGGTCGCGCTGGTGCCGACCATGGGCGCGCTGCACGCCGGGCACATCGCGCTGGTGCGGCTCGCGCGCCGCCGCGCCGACCGCGTCGTGGTATCGATCTTCGTCAACCCGGCGCAGTTCGCCCCGAGCGAAGATTTCTCCACTTATCCCCGCACCTTCGACACCGATGTTGCGATGCTGGCTGAGGAGAAGGCGGACCTCGTCTGGGCGCCCGCCACCGTGGCGGTGATGTACCCGGACGGCTTCGCCACCCGCATCGTGCCCGAAGGACCGGCCACGGCAGACCTGGAAGACAGGTTCCGCCCCGATTTCTTCAAGGGCGTCGCGACCGTGGTCGCCAAGCTGTTCACGCAAGCTGCTCCCGACATCGCGGTATTCGGCGAGAAGGACTACCAGCAGCTCAGGGTCGTCACCCGCATGGGACGCGATCTCGATCTGCCGCTGCGGGTGATCGGCGTGCCGACCGTGCGCGAGAAGGACGGCCTCGCGATGTCCTCGCGCAACGTCTACCTCTCGCCCGGCGAGCGCGCCGCCGCGCCGACCCTGCATCGCGTGCTCACGCTCTGTGCCAACAAGATTGCGGAGGGTCATTCCATCGCGACGATATTGTCCGAAGGCCGCGAGGCGATCACGCGCGGCGGATTTGCGCTCGACTATCTGGAAGCACGCCACGCCGAAACGCTGGCGCCGATCGCATCGGTGAAGGACGGCCCGGTGCGGCTGCTGGTGGCGGCGAAGCTGGGGAAGACGAGATTGATCGATAATGTGGGGGTGTAACCGCCGACCTCATGGTGAGGAGCGTCGCGCAGCGGCGCGTCTCGAACCATGGCCCGAAGCGCCAGCGGCGCACGTGCCATCCTTCGAGACGCACGCGACGCTGACGCATCGCATGCTCCTCAGGATGAGGAATCGAGTTAAGCCAGATGCGGGATCTTCGGCCGCTCGCCCTTCGCCTTGCCGCTGATCGGCGCGCGCGGGAGCTTGGAGTCGCCCGCCTCCATCACGAAGTTGTGGTCGAGCGAGTACCACGCCCCCTTCACGTCCGCCGCCGGCGCATTGCCTTCGTGCCGCACGTAATCGCCGATCAAGTGGCGCGTGACGCCGAACTGCACGTCGCTGTCGATGAACTTGTCGTCCGCGACGTAGATTTGCGAAATCAACGTCTTGAATCCATCCTTGCTGGCGAGGAAGTGCAGATGCGCCGGGCGCATGTTGGCGCGGCCCTGGGCACGCAACAGATCGCCCACCGGCCCGTCGACCGGGATCGGATAGCCGGCCGGCTTGATGCTGCGGAACGCGATGCGGCCTTCCTTGTCGGTGAAGAACTTGCCGCGCAAATTCATGTCGGCCTGCACCGGATCTTGGTTCTCGTAGAAGCCTTCGGTCGACGAGTGCCAGATGTCGACCTCGGCGCCTTCGATCGGCTTGCCCTCCCAGTCGCGGAAGGTGGCATTGACGAACATCACCGGTCCCGGCGTCGGCGAGCGCACGATCGAGCCGCCGTTCGGCGTGATCGGCGAATGCATGCGCCAGAACGGGCCCAACAGGCTGGCGTCGGTTTCGGTCTGGCCGTTGTCGCCGTTGTTCAGGAGGCACACCAGCGACGAGATGCCGAGCGAGCCCGCGATCAGGATGCCTTCGTTGTGCGTCTCGTTGCTCGCCTTGCCGAGCGCCACGACGTAATTCACCGCGGTGCGGAATTCCTCTTCGGTCAGTTTCGACTCGCGTACGAAGTCGTGCATGTGGCGGATGAACGCGCCCATGATCTCGCGGAAGCGCGGGTTCGGCGCTTTCGACAGCTCCTTCAGCACCGCCGGCGTGACGTCTTCTTGTCGTTCGATGATCATGCGGTTCGCCTGTTGTTGTTGGCGTCATTCCGGGGCGCCGCGCAGCGGC
>DATEKY010000158.1:0-2432 GCA_035277225.1 Xanthobacteraceae bacterium | reverse complement strand
ATCGTCGACCGCCGGATCGTCCGGGTCGACCGGCTTGACGATCCCGAACTTGCCGGGATGCGCGCGCTGCACCTCGACCGCATAGCTCGCGTCGTAGCGGTACATGGAGAAGGCCGAGATGAAGATCGCGCCGTCGACGCCGACCTTGTCCATCGCCGCCACCATCTCGTCGCCGGTGACATGAGGCGGCCAGTTCGGCACGCTGTGCCACGGCCGCTTCGGCGTGTTCGCCTCATAGGCATGGACCTGGGAATCGATGATCATCGTCGGCGCTCCTCTTGATTTTGCCGGAGTGTGATGAGCGCGGCCGGGTTGCGTGTCCAGAGGGCTCGCGGCGCGGCCGGGTTGCGGCGATGCGGCTTGACTACTCCCCCGCCTTGATGCCCGCGTCCCTGATCACCTTGGCCCATTGCGGCGTCTCGGCCGCGATCACGGCGGCGAATTCGGCCGGGGTATTGCCGATCGGCGCCATGCCGAGCACGTCGAAGCGCTCGCGCACGTCCGCCCGCGCGAGGATGCGCACGGTCTCCTGATGCAGCCTCTCGATGATCGGCTGCGGCGTTCCGGCCGGCGCCATCAGGCCGAACCACGCGCTCGAGTCGAAGTCCTTGAAGCCGAGCTCGATCATGGTCGGCAGCTCGGGCACCGAGGGCCAGCGCTGCGGCGAGGTCACGGCGAGCGCGCGCGCCTTGCCTTCGCGATAGAGCGGCTGCATCGCCGAGATGTTGCCGAACACCATGGTGAGCCGGCCGGCGAGCAGGTCCGGCACGGTCGCCGCGATGCCGCGATAGGGAACGTGCTGCAGGTCGATGCCGGCCATGGTGCGGAACAGCTCGCCGGCGAGATGCTGCGAGGTGCCGACGCCGGCCGAGCCGAAGCTGAGCTTGCCGGACTGCGCCTTCGCGTAGGCGACAAGCTCGGCGACGCTCTTGGCCGGCAGGTCGTTCGGCACCACCAGCAGGTTCGGCGTGGTGACGATCTGGGTGATCGGCGCGAAGTCCTTCACCGGATCGAAGTTGAGCTTGGCGTAGAGGCTCGGGTTGGTGACGATGGTCGCGGACGCGGCGGCAAGCAGCGTGTGGCCGTCAGGGGCCGCTTTCGCGACGCGCTCGGCCGCGACGTTGCCGGCCGCGCCGGTGATGTTCTCGACGATCACGGGCTTGCCCAGGATTTCGGCGAGGCGATCGCCGATCGCACGCGCTGCGACATCGGTCGGCCCGCCGGCGGCGAAGCCGACGATCAGGCGGATCGGCTTGTCGGGCCAGGTTTGGGCGAGGGCGGGAGTGGCGGTCAGCAATGCCAGCGCAGCAACAATACCAGCCCTCATCCTGAGGAGCCCGCCAAAGCGGAGCGACGGCGGGCGTCTCGAAGGATGGCCGCGTGCTCCGTCGTCGCCCTGGGCCATGGTTCGAGACGCCGCGCTAGCGCGCGGCTCCTCACCATGAGGTACCGAGTCACTCACTCGCCTTGATCCCCGCATCCTTGATCACCTTCGCCCATTTCGCCGTGTCGTTGCGGATGATCGCCGCAAAAACATCCGGCGGATCGCTCACCACATCGAGGCCGATCTTGCCGAATTTCTCGCGCAGGTCCGCGTCCGCGATGATCCTGATCGACAGCTCGGACAGCTTCGCAACGATCGGCTGCGGCGTGCCCGCGGGCGCGAGCAGTCCGAACCACGAGGCCACCTCGAAGTCGGGCACGCCCTGCTCGATCATGGTCGGCAGCTCCGGCATATTGGGCGAGCGCGTGCGCGCCGTCATCGCGAGGCCGCGCAGCTTGCCCTCGCGCACCGTCGCCAGCACCGCGCCGGCGTTCTGGAACGTCATGGTGATACGCCCGCCGATCACGTCGGTGAAGTTCGCGCCGCGATAGGGGACGTGCACGATGTCGAGACCGAGCTGCGCCTTGAACACTTCCGCCGCGATGTGCTGCGGCGTGCCGGTGCCGGGGCTCGCATAGGAGAGCTTGCCGGGCTGCGACTTCGCCAGCGCGATCAGTTCGGCGACGCTCTTCACCGGCACGTCGTTGTTCACGGCGAGGATGGTCGGCGAGACCAGCAGCCGCGCGATCGGCGCGAGGTCGCGCTGCGGATCGAACGACGGGTTCGGCAGCAGCGACGGATTGATCGTCATCGCGCCGTTCGCGCCCCAATATAAGGTGTAGCCGTCCGGCGCCGCCTTGCCGACGCGCTCGGCCCCGACACTGCCGCCGGCGCCGGGCAGGTTCTCGACCGTCACCGCAACACCGAGCGCTTCGGTCAGCTTTTGCGCGAAGATGCGCCCGGTGATGTCGGTCGCGCTGCCCGGCGTGAAGCCGACCATGATGCGGATCGGGCGGTCGGGGTAGGTTTGCGCAAAGGCAGGAGCGACAGCGATCAATGCGAGCGCAACAACACAAATCCTCATCCTGAGGAGGCGCCATAGCGCGTC
>DATEKY010000157.1:0-4361 GCA_035277225.1 Xanthobacteraceae bacterium | reverse complement strand
ACCTCGAGCGTATCGGTCAGTCCGAGCGCCAGCCGCTCGCAGCCCGCCCAGGCGATCATCGCGCCATTGTCGGTGCACAGTTGGGGCGGCGGCGCGACCAGCACGGTGCCCTCGCTCTGCGCCACGCGATCGAGCGCACGGCGGATCGACTGGTTGACCGCGACGCCGCCGGCGACGACCAGCGCGGTCGGCCCGCCGAACTGCTCGCGGAACAGGCGCAGGCCGGCATGCAGGCGATCCATCACGACGTCCACCACCGCCTGCTGGAAAGCGGCGCACAGGTCGGCGACATCCTGGTCGCTCAGCGGTGCGACCTTCTCGGCCTCGACGCGCAGCGCGGTCTTCAGGCCGGAGAGCGAGAAGTCCGCTTCCGGCCGGCCCAGCATCGGACGCGGCAGGATGAAGCGCTGTGCGTCGCCGTTCTTCGCCTCGCGCTCGACGTCCGGCCCGCCCGGGTAACCAAGGCCGAGCAGCTTGGCGGTCTTGTCGAAGGCCTCGCCGATCGCGTCGTCCTGCGTGGTGCCGAGCCGCACATATTTGCCGACGCCGAGCACCGCGACGATCTGGGTGTGGCCGCCGGAAGCGAGGAACAGGCAGTAGGGAAAGTCCGTGCCGTCGGTCAGCCGCGCAGTCAGCGCGTGCGCCTCGAGATGATTGACCGCGATCAGCGGCTTCTCGGCCACCAGCGCGATCGCCTTGGCGGTGGTGAGCCCGACGATCACGCCGCCGATCAGGCCGGGCCCGGCCGCGGCCGCGACGCCGTCGAGCATGTCGAAGCTGGCATTCGCCTCGATCATCGCCCGCGTCACGATCGTGTCGAGCACCTCGACATGGGCGCGCGCGGCGATCTCGGGCACCACGCCGCCATAAGGCGCATGTGCGTCGTTCTGCGACAGCACGATATTCGAGACGATCTCGCCGCGTCCGTCCGCGCCGAGCCGCACCACCGCGGCGGCGGTCTCGTCGCAGGTCGTCTCGATGCCGAGGACGAGCATTTGTTTGACCAAATTCACGATATAAGGTTTCGCTCCGCGTAGCACTCGGAGGTCCCTTGACGCAATCGATTCGCATCGGAACGCGCGGCAGTCCGCTCGCGCTGGCGCAGGCGCGCCTCACGCGCGCGGCGCTCCTTGCGCATGGGTGTCGCGAAGACGCGGTCGAGATCGTCACGATCCGCACGTCGGGCGACCGCATCCAGGACCGCCCGCTGAGCGAGGCGGGCGGCAAGGGGCTGTTCACCAAGGAGATCGAGGAGGCGTTGCTGGCGAATACGATCGATCTCGCGGTGCATTCCGCCAAGGACATGCCGACCGTGTTGCCGGACGGACTGATGCTCGCCGCGTGCCTGCCGCGCGAGGACGTGCGCGATGTGTTCATCAGCCGCAAGGCCGCGAGCTTGCGCGATCTGCCGCAGGGTGCGGTGGTCGGCACCGCGTCGTTGCGGCGCCAGGCGCAGGTGCGGCGGCTGCGGCCGGATCTCTCGACCGTCGTGCTGCGCGGCAATGTCGAGACGCGGTTGCGCAAGCTCGACGCGGGCGAGGTCGACGCGACCTTGCTGGCGCTCGCGGGATTGCGGCGGCTCGGCCTCACGGATCATGCGACCGCGCTGCTCGATATCGACGAGTTTCTTCCAGCGGTCGGGCAGGGGGCCGTGACGATCGAGGCGCGAACCGACGACGCGCGCATGCGCGCGCTGCTCGGCGAGATCGATCATGCCGATACCAGCGTTGCACTCGCCTGCGAGCGCGCTTTCCTGGCCATGCTCGACGGCTCGTGCCGCACGCCGATCGCCGGCCATGCGACGCTGCAGGGCGATACGCTGCGCTTCCGCGGCATGATCCTGCGGCCGGACGGCAGCGAGGCGTTCGAGACCAGCCGCAGCGGCAGCCGCAAGGACGCCGTTGCACTTGGCGCTGATGCGGGCGCCGAACTGAAGGCGCGCGCGCCGGCCGATTTCCTCGCAGGCTGACATGCGCCTGCTCGTCACACGGCCGGAAGCCGATGCGGCGCGCACCGCCGAGGCGCTGCGCGCGCGCGGGCATGAGGCTCAGGTCGCGCCGCTGCTGCGGATTGAATCGGTCAACGTGGAGTTCGGCGGGCCGTTCGATGTCGTGCTGATGACCAGCGCCAATGCGGCGCGCGCCATCGCGGCGCATCCACGTGCGGTGGAACTATTCTCGCTTCCCTGCCTGACGGTAGGAGACCGCAGCGCCGAGGCGGCGCGCACGGCCGGTTTCACGCGCGTCGAGTCGGCGGACGGTGCGCTGCCCGACCTGGTGCGGCTTGTGACCCAACGACATGCCAATGGCCGCCTGCTCTATCTTGCCGGCGAGGATCGCGCGGGCGAGTTTTCAAGTCACGGCGTCGCGGTCGAGACCGCAGTGGTCTATCGCGCCGTCCCGGTCGAGAAGCTTCCGCCCGACGTCGCGCGGGCACGGCTCGACGGCGTGCTGCACTACTCCCGCCGCAGCGCCGCGACCTTGCTGCGTCTCGCCGAGCAGGCCGGCGCGCTGAACGCCGTGCTCGGGCTCGCGCACTATTGTCTCTCGGCCGAGGTCGCGGCGCCGTTGCGCGCGGCGGGCGCAGAGCGGATCGCGGTCGCCGCATCCCCGACCGAATCTGCGTTATTGACGTTGTTGAAGTGATTTTGTCCCGGTATGCCGGGGCGACCCCGGAGACGTCAGATGGCGGATGACAAGCGCGACGCACCGGATGCCAAACGGCGGCGGCCGGCGACGATCGACCTGAAGGCGACGGAGATCGCGTCCGAACCGGTGAAGCCCGCCGAACCGGTTGAAAAGGCTGCGGAAACGCCCCGCCCCGCGCCGGCGCCCGAGGCCGCAGCGGGCGCATCCTCGCCGCCGGAACCGCCGCGTGCGCCGGGCGCGTCCTCATGGCGGCCGGAATGGCTCGATGCCGCCGCGCTGAACGAGCGTTTCGCCCGCCTGCGCGACCGGCTCGACTGGCGGGTCGCCGGGGCGGGCCTTGCCGGCGCGGCCGTGATGTTCCTGTTGTTTCTGGCGCTGTGGGGTGGGGGCGCGTTCACGCCGCGCGACGAGGTAACCCCGCTCACGACACGAATCGCCGGTCTCGAGAAGCAGCTGCGCGATCTTTCCGCCCGCCCGCAGCCCACGCCGGTGGCCGATCCGCGTATCGCGGAACTCGCGACGCGCGTTGCCGCGACCGAGCAGGGACTGACCAAGGTCGAGCAGGCCGCGGCCGCGCCGCGCGCGGCACCGGCCGATCAGGCACTGACCGCGCGCGTTGCCGCGCTCGAAACCGCGGTGCGTCCGCTCGCCGAGATCGGGTCGCGGCTCGATGGTGCGAGCACCGCCGCGCGCGACGCGAAGTCGCGCGCCGATGCGGCGTTCGAGGCGGCACAGAAAAATGTCGCGGCGCCGGCCGCGCAGGCGGCCGACCACAAGGAGATCGAGGCATTGGGGGCGCGCGTCGCCGCGCTGGAGCAGGCGCTCAAGTCATCCGAGGCGCGCATCGCGACCACGGCCGGCGCCGACAAGGCGGGTCGCTTGGCGTTTGTCGCCGTCGCGCTGCGCGCGACCGTCGAGCGCGGCGATCCATTCGTGCAGGAGCTCGCCGCCGTGCGTCCGCTCGTCGCCGATGCGAAAGCGCTCGGCGCCCTTGAGCCGCTCGCAGCCTCAGGTGTGCCGCGTGCGTCCGCGCTCGCACGCGAACTATCCTCGCTGACGACACCGATGCTTGCCGCTGCAGGCGGCCCGCCGCGCGACGGCTTCATCGACCGGCTGCAAGCCAATGCCGAACGTCTCGTGCGTATCCGCCCGATCGACGAGGCGCCGGGCGACGATCCGGCCGCCATTGTCGGACGCGCCGACGTGAAGGCCACGAAGGGCGATCTCGCCGGGGCGGCCGCCGAGCTCGGCAAGCTGCCGGAGGCAGCACGCGCGCCGGCGCAGGACTGGATCAAGCGCGTGCAGGCGCGCGAGGCCGCGCTCGCGGCCGCACGCAAACTTGCCGATGACGCGGTCGGCGCGCTCGCGAAAGCCGGACAGTAAGCATGATCCGCGTCGTTGCGTTCCTGATTGCCGTCACGCTGGTCGCGCTCGGCGTGGTGTGGCTGGCCGACCGGCCCGGCACGGTGACCGTCACCTGGCTCGGCCAGCGCGCCGACATGTCGGTGATGGTGGCGATCGCCGGCGTCGGCCTCGTCGCGATCGCGGCGGTGTTTCTCTGGTCGCTGGTCCGCCTGCTGTTCCGGACGCCGAAGGCGGTTTCGCTCGCGATGCACGAGCGCGCGCGCCGCAGGGGCTTCAACGCAGTCTCGCGCGGGCTGGTCGCGATCGGAGCAGGCGATGCGCGTGGCGCGCTGCAATTCGCCGCGCAGG
>DATEKY010000156.1:0-3406 GCA_035277225.1 Xanthobacteraceae bacterium | reverse complement strand
TAGAGCAGGTGCGGCTCGATGCCGGGCACTGACGTCGGGACCGAGAAGCCGAAATACGGATCGGTGCGGAATTTGGCGTTGCGCAGCGAGCCGTCGAGCGCGGCGGTGAGCAGCGTGCGCGTCACTTTAATGGGCATGCGGCGGCCGACGCCGTATTTGCCGGCGGTCCAGCCGGTGTTGACCAGCCAGCAATCGACGTTGTGCACGGCGATCAGCTCGCGCAGCAGGTTGCCGTAGACGGTCGGGTGGCGCGGCAGGAACGGCGCGCCGAAGCAGGTGGAGAATTCCGGCTCGACGCCGACCAGGCCCTTCTCGGTGCCGGCGACCTTGGCGGTGTAGCCGGACAGGAAGTGATACATCGCCTGCGCGGGCGTGAGCTTCGCGATCGGCGGCATCACGCCGTAGGCATCGGCGGTGAGCATCACCAGGTTCTTCGGCATGCCGGCGCGGCCGGAGCGCGATGCGTTCGGGATGTATTCGAGCGGATAGGCCGAACGCGTGTTCTCGGTCTTCGACTGGTCGTCGAAGTCGACCAGGCGCGTCTCGGGATCGAAGCCGACGTTCTCCAGCACCGAGCCGAAGCGAAGCGTCGCGTCGTAGATCTCGGGCTCGGCCTCGCGCGACAGCTTGATGGTCTTGGCGTAGCAGCCGCCCTCGAAGTTGAACACGCCGCTCGGGCCCCAGCCGTGCTCGTCGTCGCCGATCAAGGTGCGGTTCGGGTCGGCCGAGAGAGTCGTCTTGCCGGTGCCGGAGAGGCCGAAGAACAGCGCGACGTCGCCATCCTTGCCGACATTGGCCGAGCAGTGCATCGGCATCACGCTTTCGGCCGGCAGGTAATAGTTGAGCGTGGTGAACACCGATTTCTTCATCTCGCCGGCATAGAAGCTGCCGCCGATCAGGATCATGCGCTTGGTGAGGTTGAGCGCGATCACGGTTTCCGAACGCACGCCGTGCTTCTTCGGGTCGGCCTTGAAGGTCGGCAGGCAGAGGATGGTGAAGTCCGGCACGTAGCCAGGAAGCTCGCGCCGCTCCGGGCGGATCAGCAGCGAGCGGATGAACAGCGAGTGCCAGGCGAGCTCGGTGAACACGCGCGCCTTGATGCGGTACTTCGGATCGGCGCCGCCGTAGAGGTCCTGGCCGAACAGCTGCTTGCCCTTGGCGTGCTCGAGGAAGTCGTTGAGCAGAACATCGAACTGCTGCGGCGAGAGCTTGCCGTTCTTCTCCCACCAGATCGTGCGCTCGGTCGCCTCGTCGCAGACGACGAACTTGTCCTTGGGCGAACGGCCGGTGTGGATGCCGGTCTCGGCGCAGAACGCGCCGCCTTCGACGACATGGCCTTCCTTGGCGGCGATCGCATATTCGTAGAGTTGCTCGGCGGGCAGATTCCAGTGGACGCCGGCCAGATCCTTCAGGCCGAATTTATCCGCGCCATGGGCGCTATTCCGCAGACCCGTCTCTTTCACGCAAACCTCCGCACCGCATCTGGCTCGAGCGAGCCTGAGCGTTTGGTTAACGCCCAATAGGCCGGTTGAGGTCCGGCCAAGGCCGGGACCTATAATGACCATCTTAGCCGATGCCAAGGCAGAGCGGCGCCCCGGCGGCGGTCAGACCCCTAGAATGTTAGGCACAGGGTTAGTGCGCTGTGTTGCGCTGCATCAATGCACGGCTGTCATCCCGGCCGAACGCGTCAGCGTGAGAGCCGGGACCCATGAAACACAGTTGGCGCGAACCGGGATATATGGGTCCCGGATCGCCGCGCTCCGCGCGTCGTCCGGGATGACAGTCGCGCGTGCGCTCGGCCGGGATGACAGTTGGGCGTGTGGCGGAGGATCACTCCACCAAGCCTTTGCCGGCGAGCCATTTCTGGATCACCGCGGCGACCTGGTCGGAGTTCTTGTCCATCATCAGCATGTGGGTGTTGCCTTTGATGCCGATGTCCGGCAGGTCGACGAAGTCGACCGAGCCGCCCGCCCCTTTGATCAGGCCGACATAGTCGACCATGTTCTGGCGGATCTTGCCCCAGCGCGGGTGATCCTTGGCGTTGTCGCCGTACATGACCATGATCGGCATCTTCAGCGCCGCGGCCTTGTCCTTGGTGCCCGGCACCGAGGGCTCCACGGCGACCAGCGCCTTCACCTTGTCGGGGCGCGCCTCGGCGACGCGGTAGCCGAAGTTGCCGGCCTGCGAGTGCACCAGCACGACGCAGGGACAGATCTTGTCGACCAGCTCGATATAGGCGGCGACGATCTGGTCGTCGGTCGTGGTCCAGCGCGGCACGCCCTGCTTCATGAACTGCTCGTAGGCGTCGGTCGGGAATTGCACGCCGGGATAGATCGCGCGCTTGGCCTTGTCGTCGTTCCAGGAGCCGATCGGCCCAACGCGAAAACGCTCCCACGGATCGCCGAGCGGCAGGAACACCGGCTCACCCTTGAACTTGTCGGTCCAGCCCGAGCGGCCGCGCTCGACCGCGTCGGAGATGTAGGTGTCCCAGCCCTGGCGCAGGAAATAGTTGAGCCAGCCGGGCTGGCCGTCCGGCTTGGTCTCGTAGGTGACGCCGGTGAGGCCGCCGCCATGCCACATCAGCAGCGGCAGCTTGCCGCGCGCCTTCTGCTGCAGGAAATACTGAACGTACATCTGCTCGACCTGATAGACGCCGTTCGGGTCCATCTTGGCGGGCACGCCGCCGGGCGAGAACAGCACCTCCTTGATCGGCTGGCCTTTGACCTCGACCAGTTTGCCGCCGATGTGGAACGAGCCCATGTCGCGCAGCGCGATCGGCTCCTTGTTCTGCGCGAGCGCGGATGAAGCAGCGAGCGTCGCCATCAGAGCGAGCACCAAGCGCATGGAAGTCCTCCGGGTGAGTTCATTGTTTTCGACTAATCCTGATTGTGTGCTGCGCCGCGCACGGGACACACCTCAATCCACCATCCCCTTGGCGACCAGCCACTTCTGGATCACCTCGGCGATCTCGGCGTTGTTCTTGTCCTGCATCAGCATGTGCGAGTTGCCCTTGATGCCGATGTCGGGGAGCATCACCATCTCGAACGAGCCGCCCGCAGCCTTCAGCGCGGCACCGTACTCGACGAGCTGCTTCTTGTAGGCGGTCCAGCGCGGATGCTGATCGACGTAATCGCCGAAGATCGTCAGCACCGGGATGTCCTTGATCGCCGCCGCCTTCGCGCTCGACCCGGCGCCCGCGGGCTCGACCGCGACGAAGGCCTTGATCTTGTCCGGCTTCGCCTCGGCGATGCGCAGGCCGAACTGCCCGCTCTGCGAATGGATCAGCAGCACGCAGGGACAGATCTTGTCGACCAGCGCCATGTAGGCGTCGACGACGACCTTGTCGGTGGAGAGCCAGCGCGGCACCGACTGGCGCATGTAGTTGTCGTAGGCCTCGACCGGAAAC
>DATEKY010000155.1:0-2313 GCA_035277225.1 Xanthobacteraceae bacterium | reverse complement strand
GCCTTGAGCCGCCGCCGTCCCGGTTCCGGCAACCATCGCACCTGCGCCGGCGGCCAGCGCCTGGACCAGCGTTCGCCGCGATAATGTCTTGTCGTGATTGAGGTTGTCACGGTTTGTCACGCGCGCCTCCCGTTGCAATCCGATTTGGCCGGTTGGTCCGGCGCTGACGCGGATTCTCGCTCCGGTCTTCCGGGCTGGCAAGACACAGCCTTGCGATGTGACCGCGACGCTCGCCCGCACCCGGCCGCGTGCGCTTCAGTTGCCGCGCGGTGCATTCACTGGTTCAATTGCGGGCCGGCGTTTGTCAGGAGCGCGAGCACGCTCTGCGCCGAGCGCAAGGGGCGCGCGATATGGCCAAATCCAAGTCCAAATCCAGGACGAAATCGAAGCCGAAATCCAAATCGAAACCGAAAGCGGTCACCGTCGCAGGCCTCAAGCGGGCGATCGAGGGGCGCAAGGCCTCCGCGCTTGCCGGCCTTTATGCCGACGATGCCGTGGTTCAGGTGATCGATCGCGACAATCCGCCGAGCAACCCGCGCAGCCTGCAGGGCAAAAGCGCCATCGCGTCATATTTCGAAGACGTGTGCGGACGCGACATGACGCACAAGGTCGAAGCCGGCGTCGCGGTCGGCAACCGTCTCGCGTTCACGCAAAGCTGCGCGTATCCGGACGGCACCAAAGTGTTCTGCTCGGCGATGATCGATCTGAAAGGCGGAAAGATTTCACGCCAGGTCGTCGTACAGGCCTGGGACGGCTGACGCCGCCACGCTCATCAGCGCGGCGGCGATAGCAATCGCGAGCTAGTTGCTGGCGAGATATTTCTTCGCCGCCGCAACCTCCTGCCGCTCCGCGTCGGCATTGGCGGTCAGCGTGACGAGCCGCTGGTAGTTCTGTCGCGCTGCAGCCTTGTCGCCGAGCTTTTCGGCCGCCCGCGCAGCGCCCGCGTAGCCCTGAAAGCGGTTCGGCTCCTTGCCCTTGGTGGCCTCGAAGGCGGCAAGCGCCTCTTTCGCCATGCCGCGGTCGAGCAACATCTGACCGTAAAGCTCGCGTGCGGGCGCGAGCGGCCCCGGCGTGATCACGTGCTTCTCGGTCTTGTCCTCGGCGTCGGCTGCCGCGCTCATCGCCTTGAGCGCTTCGTCGTACTTGCCCTCCGCGTGCAGCGTCCAGGCGGCGGCGACCTGCCGCTGGATGTCGACGATCTCCGACCAGTAATTGTCCTTGGATTCGCGCAGCTTGTCGCGCAGTTCCGCGAGCTTCTGGATATCGGCCTTGGCGGCGTCCGGCTTGCCGGAGCGCGCCGCGCCGAGCGCGCGGGCGAAATGCGAAATCGCCATCGCAAAGTTCAGGCCGCTCGGCCTGACCGCCAGTTGCGAGGCGCCGTCCCAGTCGCCGCGCTCGATCGCATAGCGGGCCGGCGACGCCGCCAGCGCATAGTCGGCTGCCGCGACCGTCGCCTTGAACTGGGTCTCCTTCGCCATCTCGTCCATGACGGCGCGCGCCGCCTTGTCCTGGGCGAGCTGGAGGTGCGCATAGACCATGTAATCCTGGGCGTGCAGATAATTGCCGACCGACTTTTCGGCCTTCGCTGCGGTGACCGAGGCGGCGTTGGAGTCGATCGACTCCTTCCAATAGCCGACGCGGGTGTAGATGTGCGACGGCATGTGCTGGGCATGCGGCGCGGCCGGCGCGATCTTGGCGTAGCGGTTGGCGGCGTCGAGACCTTTTTGCGCGGTCGCCGGATAGTCGTAGAGGTGGATCAGATAGTGCGTGACGCCGGGATGCTGCGGCAGCCGTTGGGAGAGCGGCTCCAGGATTGCGGCGCCCTTCATCTGCTGCGCATAGGTCTTGTCGTTCAGGTCGGCCGACGTGTTGAGCGTGATGGCGTAGGCGATCTGGGCCTCGTCGTCGTCCGGATATTTCGCCGCAACCTTCGCCTGGGCGTCGCGCAATGCGCGCATGCGCTGGGCGTGGGGGATCTTGTCGTAGTCGGCATACATCACCATCAGCGCGTCGATGTAGTCGCGTTCGCGCTCGGTCTTGGCGCCGACCTCCTTGGCTTTCGTGATCGCGGCGAGGCCCGGCGCGAGGTTGGGCCGCGGGATCGCGTTGTGCGGGTTGTCCATCAGGGTGAGCGCGATGCCCCAATGGGCCATGGCGCAGCTCGGGTCGGCTTTGATCGCCTCCTCGAAGACTTCCTTGGCGTTGAGGTACCAATAGGAGTGCTGATAGCGCATGCCGCGGTCGAAGCGCCGCTGCGCCACCTCGTTGCACGAGGTCTTGAAATTCACGTTGCCGAGCTGCTGATCGATATTG